>NZ_PREY01000089.1:0-411 GCF_002959955.1 Burkholderia sp. BE12
CACCTGGAGTGGTGCCGAGAAATAATTCATGAGATTGCCCGGGAAGAGCACCTCGCGTTCTCGATGGCGCTGATCCCGGCAGACGTTGACAAAGCCATCGTCCACCAGGCGCTGGATAACGGCAAAATCACGGCGCTGGATTTTGTCCCGCCGTTAACCCACGACGCGATTGACGAAGGTACGTATATCGTTGCGCAAATGGGCATCGAACCCTTCCAGCGGGCGCTGAAAGAAGGCGCGCAAGTGGTGCTGGGCGGGCGCGCTTACGACCCGGCCTGCTTTGCTGCGCTCCCGATCACGCAAGGCTTTGATGAAGGTCTGGCGCTGCATTGTGGGAAAATCCTTGAGTGCGCAGCAATCGCCGCAACGCCCGGCTCAGGCTCTGACTGTGCGATGGGCATCATTGATGAC
>NZ_PREY01000090.1:0-406 GCF_002959955.1 Burkholderia sp. BE12
ACCCCCTTTGCCTGATGACCATAGCGAGTCGGTCCCACCCCTTCCCATCCCGAACAGGACCGTGAAACGACTCTACGCCGATGATAGTGCGGATTCCCGTGTGAAAGTAGGTAATCGTCAGGCTCCCCTCAAGCCAGAAACCCCCGCCCAACAGGCGGGGGTTTTTGCATTGGCGCGGCGGAAAGGCACTTGGCCGCGCGAAGTGCCATCCGGCATGAGCTTGGGGCGTGGAAAACGTCATCAGGCCGCTAGTCGAACTGATCGAACCCCGATATGTCTCCGGTGACCTGCCCCCGGTTTTAGTCCGAACTGCAGTTAGAGTCCGAGGTTAAAAACTGCTGTTTTGCATCGTGCGCCCGAGCGAACTGCGCAGGCGTCAGATAGCCGAGCGAACTATGAGGCCGCT
>NZ_PREY01000091.1:0-394 GCF_002959955.1 Burkholderia sp. BE12
GTTCGAATCATCTTGAGATACATCGATACAATCACAACCCGGATAGTTTCCACGTCCATCTCGAGACGCTTCCGCTATCCAAATTACTTACTTCTTCCAGATTGTTAAAGAACGACAGCCGATATCGCTTGATATCCTCTGACTGGCTCAATCGCCAATGAGAAAAACTCGAACCAAACTTCATTCGAATATTTGTCATTGAAGATTATTGAAAGCGGCCGGCATGATAACCGGTTTAAACCGCAGACAGTCTTTCTGTCTTAATCAACAGCCGATAAGCGTGAGCGCTCAACTTGCGCGAGATAGCTCTGGAAAGGAGGTGATCCAGCCGCACCTTCCGATACGGCTACCTTGTTACGACTTCACCCCAGTCATGAATCCTACCGTGGTGACC
>NZ_PREY01000092.1:0-384 GCF_002959955.1 Burkholderia sp. BE12
ATCATAGTCAGTTCAAAGTTATCAATGGCGACAATGTCCATCAGCAGTATGTCGTCGATGCCAAAGGAGTCTGGCGCTGATGAGAAAGATTCTGATAACAGGTGGTGCCGGGTTTATTGGCTCGGCGCTGGTGCGTTATATCATCAACGAAACGAGCGACGCGGGGGTAGTGGTCGATAAGCTGACCTACGCCGGAAACCTGATGTCGCTGGCACCGGTCGCGCAAAGCGAGCGCTTTGCCTTTGAGAAAGTTGATATCTGCGATCGGGCAGAACTGGCACGCGTATTCACTGAGCATCAGCCAGACTGTGTCATGCATCTGGCAGCCGAAAGCCATGTTGACCGTTCTATTGACGGCCCGGCAGCGTTTATTGAAACCAACAT
>NZ_PREY01000093.1:0-384 GCF_002959955.1 Burkholderia sp. BE12
CTATTAGGTGGCGTTCCAGGAGTACCTAAAGGTAAAGTAACTATTATCGGTGGTGGTCAAGCAGGAACAAATGCAACTAAAATTGCACTAGGACTAGGTGCAGATGTTACGATTTTAGATGTTAATCCAAAGCGTTTACAACAATTAGATGATTTATTCGGTGGACGTGTACATACAATTATGTCAAATCCGTAGAATATTGAGTTGTATGTTAAACAAAGTGATTTAGTGATAGGTGCAGTTTTAATTCCAGGTGCTAAAGCGCCAAGACTTGTAACAGAAGACATGATTAAACAAATGAAAAATGGGTCAGTTATTATTGACATTGCTATTGATCAAGGCGGTATTTTTGAAACAACTGATAAAATTACGACACATGATGAT
>NZ_PREY01000094.1:0-382 GCF_002959955.1 Burkholderia sp. BE12
ATTTAAGTTAGTTTCACGACGTAAGTCACCTTCGACTTTATAACCGTCTACAACTTCACTGATGCGACCTAATTCGTCATCAGTTAAATCTTTCACACGAGTATCAGCTGATACGTTAGCTTCTTCAAGAATTTTTTGAGCAGTTGACGTACCGATACCGTATATATAAGTTAATGAGATAACTACGCGTTTTTCACGTGGAATATCTACTCCTGCAATACGTGCCATATTAATTTACACCTCTCTTTTATTAACCGTGTCTTTGTTTGTGTTTTGGATTTTCACAAATTACCATTACTTTACCTTTACGTTTAATGACTTTACATTTTTCGCAAATAGGTTTTACTGATGGTCTTACTTTCATTTTTATACCTCCCTATAT
>NZ_PREY01000095.1:0-345 GCF_002959955.1 Burkholderia sp. BE12
GAACCTATCCGAATGTTTGTGTGTGAGGCATAAACTGATGGCCAAGGAGCCACTTTATGCCACGCAAACGCAAGGAAGAAGTGACGATTGAACCGGGCAAGGGCTTGAACCTGGAC
Source organism: Burkholderia sp. BE12 (assembly GCF_002959955.1). Classification (NCBI taxonomy): domain Bacteria; kingdom Pseudomonadati; phylum Pseudomonadota; class Betaproteobacteria; order Burkholderiales; family Burkholderiaceae; genus Burkholderia; species Burkholderia sp. BE12. The sequence continues at coordinate 117 of NZ_PREY01000095.1, forward strand.
CCGGAACTGATCAAGCAACTGGTACCCGGCACGCTGGATCGGGCGACGATCAACGAGCAGCTTGCGGCGCTCAAGAAGGCAATCTTCGAACGCGCGCTGGGCGGTGAACTGACCCACCACCTCGGCTACGAGAAGGGCGATGCCAAGCCGGCAGGCCGCACGAACCATCGCAACGGCACCAGCCGCAAGCGCATCGCGACCGACGATGACCTGCTCGACGTCGAGATTC
>NZ_PREY01000009.1:0-252726 GCF_002959955.1 Burkholderia sp. BE12
ACCTGGACCTGATGGAAATCAACGAAGCGTTCGCGGCGCAGGCGCTGGCGGTGCACAAGCAGATGGGCTGGGACACGTCGAAGGTGAACGTGAACGGCGGGGCGATCGCGATCGGCCACCCGATCGGCGCATCGGGCTGCCGGATCCTGGTGACGCTGCTGCACGAGATGGTCAAGCGCGATGCGAAGCGCGGGCTGGCGTCGCTGTGCATCGGCGGCGGGATGGGTGTCGCGCTCGCGGTCGAGCGCGACTGAGCCGGGGCTGACGGCACGGTTCGCTTGCGGCGCGGATCGGCGCCGCGGGTGAGCCAGGCGATTTTCGCGCAAGACAGGCGGTCAACAATACGCGCGAGGTGACGGTGCGCGCCGCGCCCGCGATGCGGGGGTCGCACGCACATCGAAGCGGCGGGGCGGCCGCATTGCGATGCCGTCGCCCGGCCTTTCATCGATTACTTTTTTGTCGGTAGTGAATAGGATGACTAAGAGAATTGCAGTTGTGACGGGTGGCATGGGTGGCCTTGGTGAAGCGGTCAGCATCCGGTTGAACGATGCGGGTCACCGGGTAGTCGTCACGTATTCGCCCAACAACGCCAACGCGGACCGCTGGCTGACCGAGATGCATGCGGCCGGCCGCGCGTTCGATGCGTACCCCGTGGACGTGGCCGATCACGACTCGTGCCAGCAATGCATCGAGAAGATCGTGCGGGACGTCGGCCCGGTCGACATTCTCGTGAACAACGCGGGCATCACGCGCGACATGACGCTGCGCAAGCTCGACAAGGTCAACTGGGACGCGGTGATCCGCACGAACCTCGACTCCGTGTTCAACATGACGAAGCCGGTTTGCGACGGCATGGTCGAGCGCGGCTGGGGCCGCATCGTCAACATTTCGTCGGTGAACGGCTCGAAGGGATCGGTCGGCCAGACCAACTACGCGGCGGCGAAAGCCGGCATGCACGGCTTCACGAAGTCGCTCGCGCTCGAGGTCGCGCGCAAGGGCGTGACGGTGAACACGGTGTCGCCGGGCTATCTCGCGACGAAGATGGTCACCGCGATCCCGCAGGACATCCTCGACACGAAGATCCTCCCGCAGATTCCGGCGGGCCGGCTCGGCAAGCCCGAGGAAGTCGCGGCGCTGGTGGCCTACCTGTGCTCGGAGGAGGCCGGCTTCGTGACGGGTTCCAACATCGCGATCAACGGCGGTCAGCACATGCACTGACGCGCGGCGGCCCGCACGGCGTTCGGACCCGTGCAGGCCGCGTTCCCCACTATCCCGTGCCGGAGCGGCGGCAGGCGCGCCGCTTCGGCCTCGCATTCCGGAGAACGCATGGGCGACACCTGGATGGGACTCGTGATCGGCGGCGCGGCGCTGGCCGTCGCGCTGGCGATGACGATCTCGCTCTACTGGCTCGAGCGGCGCCGCGCGCGGCTGCTGCGGAACTTCGATCATCGCGATTGCTGGCTGGTCGCGTACGGCAAGTGCTTCGCGCGCAGGCCGGCGAGGTCGCCGCGCCGCATGCGCGGCGCACGCTGACGGCGGCGCCGGCGCGTCGCAATCGGCGATCGATCGATGCGTGGTCACGTCCCGCGCGCATGCCTTCGGCAATGCGCGCGGGACGCGTGATCAGTCGTTCTTTTCGCTTTTTCCAGCCGACTCGTCCGAGTCGTTCTTGTGGAAGATCCGCTTCGTCGTGCGCTTGGTGGCTTCCCAGCCTTCGCGCGACGCATGGGCGACGCCGTGCCCGACCGCCTTCGCGGCGCTCGCGGTCGCGTGGCCGAAGCTGCGCGCCGCGTCGCCGGTCTTGTGCGCGGCTTCCTTCGAGTCGCGCTTGATGTCCTGCTTCACTTCAGACATGTCCGCGTGTGCGAGCGGGCTGAGCAGCGCCAGAACGAGCGCGGCGCCAATGAACTGACGAACTTTCACGACCGGTTTCCTTGAGGTAAGCCTCGTCATCGAGGATTCGTGTTGCCGGCAGGCGCCGGTTGAAACGCGCCGGCGGCCGATGCGTCGAGCATCACCGCCGCGCGGCCGGACAGCAGCACGCGCTCGCCGCAGCGCAGCGCGAAGCCGTACAGGACCGAGCGGCCGTCGCCGCTCACACGGTGCGCGTCGACGGTGAGCGGCTGCTCGAAGGTGTCGAGCCGATCGACGAACGCGTCGACGTTGCGCACGCTCGCGAGATAGCCGGCGCGCGGGCGCGCTTCGTGCGCGCCGAGCAGCGCGCCGTGCACGGCCATCGCCTGCGCGGCGTATTCGATGCCGCAGACCGATGCGAGCCGGCCGTGCGCACGCAGCGGGTTGTGCGGATCGCGGTGGCTCGTCGCGGTGCAGCGGATTCGTTCGGTATCCCACGCATCGACCGAATCGAGCACGCACATCGTGCCGGCGTGCGGAATGTGCGCGGCAATCCACGCATGGTCGAGCGGCGGCGTCAATGCGGCCGTTGCGGTCATTGCGCGCGCTCCGCGACGGGTTCGGGCATCGCGACGTCGACCTGCACGCGCGTATCGGCCAGGTAATCGAGCACGACGCGCGTGGACCGCCGCGCGGCGAGCGCCTCGAGCAGCGGCAGCACGCGGGCGGCCGGATTGCCGGCGCGCAGTGCGTCGAGTCCGGCATCGGCGAGCGTTGTCGCGGCTGCGTCGGTGAGCTGCACGTCGATGCGGGCGAGCGTGCGCTCGCCGGCTTGAGGTGCGAGCACGAGCGCGACGCCGAACGCGTCGCCGATCGGGCGCACCGTGCGCAGCGGTTCCGGATAGTCGGTGTCGTACGCGATCAGCAGGCTCGGCACGCGATCGACGACGACCTGGCACAGGCTTTCGAGCAGGCCGGCGGCAAAGCTGCCGTCATGCGCACACAGCACGTTCGACGTCGCCGTCGCGCGGGTCGCGATGCTCCAGTAGCCGGCCGGGGCGTTGTGCACCGAGTTGTGGAAGCGGGTCGGCGACAGCTGTCGATCATCGCCGGCCAGCGTTTCGCAGATCGCGTGGCAGTTCTGGCCGTCGCCGCCGGATGCGCTGAACACGGTCGCGAGCGTCGCGGCGTCGAAGCCGCTCGCGGCCACCGCTTCGTGGCCGACCGCGAGCGCGGCGCGCACGACGGGGCCCGTGCGACGCCGTTCGGCGGACGGCAGGCCGGCCGGCGGCGGCAGCTCGGTGCGGGCGGGCGCATAGGACGCGCGGCCCGCGAGCACGTCGGCCGCGTGCGGCCAGTCGTTCAATCCCGGCCCGACGAGGCCGATGCTTTCGATGAAGGCGGTCAGTGTCATGGCGAGCCTCAACGGCGGGCGTGATCGGCGCGGCCGAGGATCAGGCTGCAATTCGTGCCGCCGAAGCCGAACGAGTTGGAAAGGACGGCGCGTACGCGCGTGTCGCGGCTCGCGAGCACGTAATCGGCCGCGAGCGCCGGGTCGGGCTGCGTCGTGTTGACGCCGGCCGGCACGAACTGCTCGCGCAGCGCGAGCGCGGCGACGATCGCCTCCAGCGCGCCGGCCGCGCCGAGCGTGTGGCCGGTCGCGCCCTTCGTCGAGCTGCATGGTGTGCGGGCGAACAGCGCGCCGACCGCGCGGCTTTCCGCTGCATCGTTGCTCGGCGTCGCCGTGCCGTGCAGGTTCACGTAGTCGATATCGTGCGCGCCGAGGCCGGCGGACGCGAGCGCCTGCTCGATCGCGGCGCGCGCGCCGAGCCCTTCCGGATGCGGCGACGACATGTGGTGCGCGTCGCTCGATTCGCCGATGCCGAGCAGCAGGATCGCGTCGTCGTCGAGCGTGGCGGGCGGCGCGGGGACGCGTTCGACGAGCGCGAATGCGGCGGCCTCGCCGATCGAGATGCCGTCGCGCGCGACGTCGAACGGCCGGCACGGCCGGCGCGACAGCAGTTCGAGCGAATTGAAGCCGTACAGCGTGGTCAGGCACAGCGAATCGACGCCGCCGACGACGGCCGCGTCGATCAGTCCGGCCTCGATCATGCGTCGCGCGGAGCCGAACACCTTCGCGCCCGACGAGCACGCGGACGAGATCGCCATCGCCGGCCCGCGCAGTGCGAAATACGCGCGCACGAACGCGGCCGGCGAATACGGATTGTGCGTGTGCGCATAGCGGAAGTCGGCCGGCAGCGCGCCGCTCGCCGGGTCGCGGCGCTGGTATGCGCGTTCGGTTTCGAGGATGCCGGCCGTGCTCGTGCCGACGAACACGCCGACGCGTGCGGCGCCGTAGCGCGCGACGGCCGCCGCGACGCGGGCGTCGAAGCCGTCCTGCGTCAGGCCGAGTTGCGCGAGGCGGTTGTTGCGGCATTCGAAGTCGGCGAGATCGGCACGCACGGGTTGCGTATCGACGGCGTCCACCGCGCCGATCCACGTGTCGAGGTCCGCACGCTCGAAGTCGCACGGCACGAGCCCGCTGCGGGCGTGGCGCAGCGCATCGAGGGTCGCGTCGAGGCCGCGGCCGATGCAGCTGGTGGCGGTGAAGTGCGAGAGCAGGAGAGGTTTCACGAGGGTCGCATCCGGGGGCCGGAACGGGCGCCGCAGCAGGGCTGGCGGGCGCGCCGTTCGAGGTCAGATTTTATCAAACGGGGGGTGCCGGAACGCCCGGCTGGCCGGACGGTTCGGGCGCGAGCGCCGCGCGCAGGGTGGTCCAGTGCAACTGCGCGTCGGCGGCCGCGCGCAGCACCGCGTGCAGCACGTCGAGCACGACCGGTTCGCCGCGCGCATCGCGCGCCGCATGACCGTCGTGGACCAGCAGGATGTCGCGCGCATCGAGGCCGTGCAGCAGGCGGCGCGTGACGGTCGCGGCGTCGTGCGCACGCGTGTCGAAGCCGCGCCGCGTCCAGCTCGCGAGTTGCAGGCCGAGTTCGCACAGCACCGGTTCGAGAAACGGATTGCGCAGGCCGGCCGGCGCGCGGAAGAACAGCGGACGCGTGCCGGCGAGATCGGTCAGCGTCTGCTGTGCGGCCGCGATTTCGCGTCGCAGCGCGGCCGGCCCCGACAGCGAGAACGTATGGCGGTGCCGCTGGCTGTGGTTCTCCACCGCATGGCCGCGCGCGACGATCGCCTCGATCCACTGCGGATGACGGCGCGCGAGATCGCCGATGCAGAAGAACGTCGCGCGCGCGTCGTGACGGTCGAGCAGGTCGAGCACGCGCGGCGTGACGTCCGGGTCCGGGCCATCGTCGATCGTCAGCGCGATGCGGCGGCCCGCGCCGGGCGGCAGGCGCGTCCAGTTCGGGCCGAGCAGCGTGCTGCGCGGCCACAGGCCGGCCGCGGTCAGCGTGAGGTGCGACGCGACCACGCTGCCGACGGCCCACGGCCACGCGGCCGGTTGCGCGATCACGGCGGCGGCCGCGCCCGCGTGCAGCGCGGCGGTGCCCGCGATCAGCGGCGTGGGTTTCCAGCGCCGCGCGTCGCCGGCGTCACGCGGTGGAATCGACGACGGCGCACTCATGCGCGGCCTCCTCGTTCACGATTGCCGGCCGCCGTCGCGGCGCGCGGCGCGAGAATCGCCGCGAACGCGAGCGCGAGCATCGCGCCGGGGCCGACGGTCAGCCCGAAGGTTTCGAGCAGCGGCACGCGCGACAGCGCGAGCAGCCCGAAGCCGGCGACCGTCGCGAGGTTCGCGATCAGCAGCGACACCAGCGTGTACGGCGTGACGGGCTGCGCGTCGTCGCGCCGGCAGAAGAACAGCGCGTAGTTCGAGCCGACCGCGACGATCAGCAGCATCCCGACGAGGTGCAGGATCGTCAGCTGCACGCCGGCGAGCGCGAAGCCGGCCGTCACGACCAGCACGGCCGCGACGAGCGGGGCGAGGGCGCGCACGGCGCGGCGCGGCGAGCGCAGCGCGATCAGCAGCAGCACGGCGATCGCGGCGAATCCTGCGAGCGACAGCCGGATGTCCTCGTGCACGTAGCTCACGTACAGCCGATCGGCTTCGGTCTTCATGTCGACGAACAGCGCATCGGGCACGCCCGCGCGCGCGACGGCGGCGCGAATCGGCGCGGCATCGAGGCTCGGCGCCGGCTGCGCGGTGCGTGCGGCGTCCGGCGCACGCAGCGGCAGCATCGCGCTCCAGCGGCCGTCGCGTTCGGTCAGCAGCGCATCGACGGCGAGCGCCATCGACGTGCCGCGCAGGTCCGCGCGCGTCAGCAGCGGCGCGCGACGCGCGGTGTCGACGTCGGCGAGGAACGGCGCGAACAGGTCGGGCTTCACCGCGATCGGCTGGTGCGCGACGGCATCGCGCATCCGTGCGGCAAGCGCGTTCGCATCCGGCAGGCTCGCCTGGCGCGCGCGCTGCGCGGCGTCGCTCGGCAGATAGCGCGCGGGGTTTTCGAAACCGCCGAGCACGCCGCGATCGACGAGGGGCTGCAATTGCGCGGCGATTTTTTCCGCGCCTTCGAGTGCGGCCTGCTCGGTCGGCGCGGCAATCACGACGAGGTAGCGCACGTCGGGCGCGCCGACATCCGCGCGCAGCCGTGCGTCGAGCGCCTGCGCGGGCGCCGGCACGGGGCTGAGCGCGGCGAGCTCGCGGCTCCACAGGCTGTCGCGATGCAGCGCGAGGGTCGCGCATGCGGCGACCACGAGCACCAAGAGCGGCCAGCGCAGCCGCGGCGCGGCGTCGGCCGCGCGCGCCAGCACGGCGCCGACGCGCGATACGTCGCGGATCGCGACATGCTCGCCGCGCAGGTGCGGCAGCACGAAGCGCGTGACGAGCGCGGCGGCCGTCAGCCCGACGATCGAATAGCACCCGAGTTGCACGAGGCCCGGGAATCCGGAGAACAGCATCGACGCGAAGCCGCACACCGACGTCAGCACGCCGAGCCGGATCGTCGGCCAGTACGCGGCGACCCACGCGCGCGTCGCGTCGGCCGGGCGCGCGGCGCCGCGCGTGCCGTCCTGCGCCGATTGCACGAACAGGTAGATCGAATAGTCGACGGCTTCGCCGATCAGCGTCGTACCGAACCCGAGCGTCAGCCCGTGGACCGTGCCGAACGCGACGCTGACCGCCGCGATTCCCGCCGCGACGCCCGTCAGCACCGGCAGCAGGCCGAGCGCGAGCGTGCGCGGCGAACGGTACAGCGTGAGCAGCAGCGCGACGATCAGCACGACGCTTGCCGTCGACAATCGTTCGACGTCGTGCCGGATCGTGTCGCGCGTGTCGACCGAGAACACGCCGGGGCCTGTCATTGCGAGCGTGGTTGCCGCTGCATTCGGGATGGCCCGTTTCGCGGCGGCGAACGCGCGCCGCACCGTGTCGATCGCGCGTGCCTGCGCATCGGTATCGGAGCCGGCGGCGGCCGTCTGTACGACCAGCACCGCGCGCGTGCCGTCGCGCGACGCCCACACGCCGTCGCGGCTCGCCGGTTCGGCCGCGCTGTCGAGGCCGTCGACGAGCGCGGCGACTTCGCCGGTCGGGTCGCGCGGCAGCATCGCCTTCGCGACGAGGCCGGCCGACGAACTCAGCAGATCGAGGCTGTCGCCGAGCGCCCGGTGCAGGCCGTCGGCGCTGAAGCGTTGCGGCGTGACGGCCGGGCTCAGTAGATAGCGGTGATCGAAGATGAATTGCCGGTCGCGCGCGTCGTTCGCGGCTTCGCCGTTGTGCACGGCCGCGAACCGCGGATCGGCGCGCAGCGTGCCGGCGACGCGCCGCGACAGCGCGGCGCGCGTGCTCGCATCGCCGCCGTCGATCGCGACGAGGATCAGGCGCGACACGATGCCGTCGCGCAACTGATCGACGAGCACGCGTTGCCCGGCGCTCGGCGCATTCGGCAGGAACGCGGACAGGTCGGCCGTGAAGTGCGCACGCCCGATCGCGACGCCGCACGCGACGAGCGCGAGCAGCCACACGAGCACCGCGCGCTGCCGCCACGCGGGCTGGCGGTGCGCGACGGGGGAGGGGCGCGTGCGATCGTCCATCAGTTCGCGCTCGCCGCCACGGGTTGCAGGCGCATCACCGAACGATCGCCGTCGGCCTGCCGGATCGCGACACTGCGCAACACGTCGCGCGTGCCGTCGAGCGTGATCGTGCTGACGACTTTCAGCATCCGCGAGTCGAGCGGCGTGAGCGTCAGCGTCCAGTCGTCGCCGCGTCCGGACAGGGCGACCTTGTACACCCGTTCGAGCGCGAAGCGGTTGCCGGCGAGCGTCGCGCGGATACTGTCAATGAACGCGCCGAGCTCCGGATAGCGCGCGAGCGCGAGCGTGTACTTGCGGTCGTTGCGCTCGACGGTGAGCATGTCGCCGTCGACGACGAGGTGTTCGGGCTTCGGGCTCAGCGTGTGCTTTTCCAGATGGTCGGGCGCGACGAACACCAGCTCGCCCGACGATTCGACCGGCTGCGTGGCGATCGACAGGTACTTCGTCTCGGTGAAGGTCGCACGGCCCGATTTGTGCTGCGCGAGCGTCGACATCAGCCGGTCGAGGCTCCACGCCGAACCAGCGTCGGCCGCGTGCGCGGGCACGGCCAGCGCGACTGCGGCGGCGCCGGCGGCGAGCACGCGGGCGAGGCGGGGCAGCGAGAACGGGAACGGGCGGCGGCGAACGGCGATCATGCGTCGGAATCCCTCGTGGCGGGCAGGTCGGCGGCGGCGTGCACCGCGTCGCGGCGCGCGGCCTCGGCATCGCCGCCTTGCCAGAAATCGAAATAGTTGAACCAGTTGTACGGCGCCATGCGGCAGTACTTGTCGAGCAGCGCGACGTAGCGCGCGAGCGCTGCATCGACCGCCGCCGCACGCGCGTCGCGCCGCACGTCGGAGAAATCGGCGAGCGTCTCGAAGTGCACATCGTAGCGGTTGCCGTCGCGATAGAGGCCCGTCATGAAGATCACCGGGCGCTTCAGCATCGCGGCCATGTAAAGCGGGCCGAGCGGGAACGCGGCCGGCGCGCCGAGCAGCGGCAAGCGTCGTAGCGACGCGGCCGCGTCATCGAGCAGCGTGCGGTCGGCGAGCATGCCGACCATGCAGTTCGCATCGAGGCGCTCGCGCACCTTCAGCATCGAGTCGACCTGCCCGAGCGGAATCACTTCCGGCTGCGCGGCCGGGTTCACCGCGGCGAGCGTCGCGTTGATCTTGTGCGCGTTCTTCTCGTACATCGTGACGACCACGCGCAGATCCGGATGCGTGCGGCCGATCGCGCGCACGACCTCGAAGCTGCCGAGATGCGCGCCCATCAGGAACGCGCCGCGCCCGCCCGCGAGCGCGTCGTCGACGAGCGTCTCGCCGTGCAGCCGGATGTCGAACAGGTCGAAGCGCTCGTTCATCAGGTAGACGCGATCGTGGATCGTCGCCGCGAACGTGAACACGTGCCGATACACGTCGCGCCAGCGTGCGGGGCGGCCGAGCACGCGCCGCAGGTAGTCGCGCGACGCCGCGCACGCGACCGGCGAGAACAGCACGAAATACGTCGCGATCAGGTGCAGCACGATGCGCGCGCGTTGCCGGCCGAAGCGCAGCGAGATCCACGTCATCGCGCGCAGCAGGCCCGCGTTGCTGCGCTCCTGGCGCTCGGCCCATGCGGTGCGCTTCATGGCTGCGCGCCGTCCTGCGCGGCCGGCGGCGCGGACAGCACGCCGGTCGCGACCTCGCGCGACCCGGCGCGCACCGTGAAGCGGATCGCGCCGCTGGCCGCGGCGTCGTACGCGAGCGCGAGCGGCTCGCCGGGCGCGACCGGGCTCAGGAATTTCGCGGACCCGAGCCGCCACGCATGCAGCGGGCGGTTCAGCGCCGCGCCGATCGTGTGGATCGCATGATCGAGCAGCACGACGCCCGGCACGACCGGATGGCCGGGGAAATGGCCGGGCAGCGCGGGATGGTCGGCGGCGATCGTGAACGCGAGCACGGGCGGGCCGGCCGGGTCGTGCTCGGCCGGCGGCGCGGCCGTCGCGCGCGCATGTTGCGCAACGAGCGCGGCCAGCACGTCGCGCGGCAGCTTGCCCGTTTCATTGCGCGGCAGTGCATCGACGAACACGAGCGGGCGCGGCATGAACGCGGGATCGATCCGCTCACGCAGCGCGCGTTGCAGATCGGCCGCCGCGAGCGTCGGCGCGACGACCAGCGCGACGAGGCGCGTGACCGGCTCCAGGGCGGTGTCGCCCTGTGCCGGCCCGGCTTCGTCGGGCATGAAGAACACGCCGTCGACCACTTGGGGAATCGCGTTGAGCTGATGGTTCAGGTACGCGAGCGACGTGCGCTTGCCGGCGATGTTGACGAGATCGGCCTTGCGGCCGTGCAGCAGGAACCGGCCGTCGTCGAGCAGTTCGAGCGCATCGCCCATCGGCACGGGCGCCTCGACGTGCCCGCCCGATACCCACACGGTCGGCCCGCCGTCGTCGCCGTCCGGTTCGTCGCGTGCGTCGAGCCGGATGCCCGGGAACAGTTCCCACGCCGCGCCTCGTGACGTGCGACGGGTCGCGATCTGGCCGGTCTCGGTGCTGCCGTAGATCTCGACGAGCGGCGCGCCGAGCGCGGCCTCGGCTTCGCACGCGAGCTTTTCCGACAGCGGCGCGGTGGCCGACAGCACCAGCGCCGCACGCGGCAGCGCATGGCCGGCCGACAGCAGCGCACGCAGGTGGATCGGCGACGTGACGAGCACGCGCGGCTGCGGGATCGCGTCGAGTTCGTCGCGAATGTCGCCCGGGTAGAACGGCTGGCGATTGCTGAACGCGAGGCCGCCGATCAGCGCGAGCAGCACCGTCGATTCGAAGCCGTACATGTGCTGCGCGGGCACCGTGCCGATCAGCGTGGCCGCGCGGCCATCGAGCAGCCCGAGGCGATCGGCCGCCGCATGCACGCAGCCGACCAGGAAGCCCCAGGTCTTGCGGTGCGGCACCGGCGCGCCGGTCGAGCCGGACGTGAACACGTAGGCCATGATCCGCGCCGCGTCGATCCGCGGGACGGCGAACGGCGCATCGCTCGCGAGTTCGCCGGGCGCGGCATCGGGATACGCGAAGCGCGGCAGGTCGATCGTGCAATCGGGCGCATCGTGCAGGCAGAACGCGTCGGGCGCGAACGACGCGAGCTGGCGGACCATTTCCGGCGTGTGCGTCGACGGCAGCAGGCTGATCTTGCCGGCGACGAGCGCCGCGCACAGGCTGACCGCGAAGCGATAGCGGTCGCGGCACACGTTGAACACGTGGCCGCCGGTGGGCAGCGCCGCGGCCACGCGCGCGACGTCGGCGATGAACGCGCGCACGGTGACGGGCGAGCCGTCGCGCCAGGCGATCGTCTGGTCGGGCGAGGCATGGAATACCAGCGGGTGAGTCGGCATAAATCGGTCAAGACGGGTACGAAGGCCGGCGCGGCCGTGGGGCCGCGCCGGTCATGAATTCATCGCGAGGCCTGCGATGCGTGGGTGGACGCGCGATACGCGCGCACCGCGTCGATCATTCGCGGCCGCGGCTCGTGCGGCAGCGCGACACGCCGGCACGCATGCTCGGCGGCGAACATCACGGCGACGAGCGGCAGCGACAGGTAGTTCGCGAAGGTCGACCACGTGACGATCGGCGCGGTCGCGAACAGCAGCGTCGACACGGCGGCGATCGCGATGAAGAACAGCGTCCATGCGAGCGTGATCCGCCGCGTGTAGCGCGCGACGGCCGGCGTGACCGTGCCGTGGATCATCGCCGCGAAGCGCGTGCACAGCGGTACCTTGCCGGCCGCGAGCGTGCGGCCGAACAGCAGCGCCATCGCGACGTTGAAGCTCGCGTGTTCAAGATACAGCCCCCATTCGAAGTGCCGAGCGAGCGGCGCGCGCGCGGCCCACAGCGCGGCGGCGGCCAGCAGCCATGCCGGCACGAGCCACGCGCGCCGCGGCGAGCGCAGCGCGACGCCCAGTGCGAGCAGCAGCGGCGGCACGAGCGCCATCGCGAGGCCGAAGCCGTGCGCGCCGGGTGTCGCGCTCGCGTAATGCGCGCCGGCCTGGTACGCGGCCACGGCGCCGACCGCTGCGGCGCCGCGCACGACGGGCAGCAGCCGGCTCATCGGCGGCCTCCGGGCGCGCGGCGCGCACTCCGGCCGGCGGCCGGGCTGCAGCGGCCGACGGGCGGGCGAATCGGAACGGAGCGCAAGGGCGGACACGGCATCACGGGAGACATCGGGCGGATCGTGGACGGGCGCGGGGGCGGGCCGTCAAACATCATATGAATGGTGGCCGGGACGCGGGTCCGGGCCGGTGGTCGGGCACGCTCATTTTAGGGCCGCGGCAGCGCGGGTTCGGGGCGGCCGCGACCGGGTTTTGTAACCGATTGTATGGCACCGGGCGACCGGTTTCGCGGGGTCGGTCCATTTCCATCCGAAGCGGCTCAAGCGTCTCGTGCATTCGGGTTCGAAACGGGCCGTCGCGGCGGCTCGCCAGTCTTGTAACCATTCGCGGTATACGGCCCGATACCCTTCGTCTAGAATCCGCGTAACTTTTACAAACGATCCCCAAACGACGCAGGCGGGGAAGCCGGCAGACGCCGGAGGGACGGAGATTGGCACGCGCCGGGCGTGCCCGACGGTTTGCCGTTTCCGGGCGCCTCCCGCTGCCATGGCCGCCTGCTCGCACGCATGATGAACGCACTGGAACAAGAGCTCGCCACGCTGATCATCGGCGAATTGAATCTCGAAGACGTCCCGCTCGACACAGTGACGGCCGTTACGCCGCTGTATGGCGAAGGTTTCGGGCTCGATTCCATCGACATCCTGGAAATCGCGCTGCTGATTTCGAAGAAGTACGGCTTCGAACTGCGCTCGGACAATCCTGACAACCAGACGATCTTTGCGACGCTCGGTGCGCTGGCTGCTTACGTCGCCGCGCATCGCACGAAGTGACGGCGTAGCGCACGGGCGTAGCGCAACGGTGAAGACGGCATGCGGCGGCGCTCGAAGGACGATGCGCGGCCGCGTCTAGCGAGGTGAACAACGCGATGAACGGAGCCATTCGATGCGGGCGCTCGTGACGGGCGGCAGCGGCGCGCTCGGGCAGGCGATCTGCACGGCGCTCGCGCAGGCCGGCCATGAAGTGTGGGTGCATGCGAACCGCCATCTCGCGCAGGCGCAGGCCGTCGCGCAGCAGATCGTCGCGGCCGGCGGCGCCGCGCACGCGATCGCGTTCGACGTGACCGACGCCGATGCGACGCTCGCCGCGCTGCAGCCGTTCATCGACGACGCGCCGGTGCAGATCCTCGTCAACAACGCGGGCATTCACGACGACGCGCCGATGGCCGGCATGTCGCGCGAGCAATGGCGCAGCGTGATCGACGTGACGCTCAACGGTTTTTTCAACGTCACGCAGCCGCTGCTGTTGCCGATGATCCGCACGCGGCGCGGGCGGATCGTCAACATCGCGTCGGTGGCCGGCGTGACCGGCAATCGCGGGCAGGCCAATTACGCAGCCGCGAAGGCGGGGCTGATCGGCGCGACGAAGTCGCTGTCGCTGGAGCTCGCGTCGCGCGGCATCACCGTGAACGCGGTGGCGCCCGGCATCATTGCGTCGCCGATGGCCGAGCACGCGTTTCCGGCCGAACGCATCAAGCAGCTCGTGCCCGCGCAGCGTGCGGGCCGGCCCGACGAAGTCGCGGCGATGGTCGCGTATCTGGTGTCCGACGCCGCGGCCTATGTGACGGGGCAGGTGTTGTCCGTCAACGGCGGGCTCGCATGACGAAGCGCGTCGCGCTGGCCTGACGTAACGCAACGCGGTGCAGGGCCGCGATGTCGGGCGGCGGCCAACGCCATCTAGTGAGGAAATCGAAGTGTCCGTGCATCCAGTCCACGCCGAACGGCGCCCGTGTCCCCCGTTGTCTGCCGCCGCGCCGTTCGCGCACGCCGGCGGCCGCGCGCTGCGGCTCGTCCGGATGAGCCATGCGCGGCTCGTCGCGCTGCTGCACGATGCGGATAGCCGTGGCGACGGACTCGATCGCGTGTTTCCCGGCGTACTGGGCGCGGTGTGCATCGGCGCAGCGGGAACGCCGGACGAGTCGCGCGCGGAGACGATGGTGCGGATGCTGACCGATGCCGCGCCCGGCCTGCCGGTCGCGCCGGTGCAGATGATGCTGCTCGGCGCCGAGGTCGCAGCGGGCGATGCCGTCTGCGAACTGTGGCAATGCGATGCGCACGACCTGTGCAGCGAGCAGCGAGGTGCGCTGCGCTATCGCTACAGCGAAGCGGCGGGGCTCGTGTTCGGCAGCCTCGTCGTGCACGAGACGGACGCCGCATACGACGCACCGCGCGACGGCGGCACGCCGCTCGAACGCGCGACGTTCGACGCGTACCGCGCGCTGTTCGACCTGCTCGATACGCTCGGCATGCCGCATCCGCTGCGGATCTGGAATACCGTGCCGGCGATCAATGCGGTGCAGGGCGGGATCGAGCGCTATCGTCAGTTCAATATCGGCCGTCAGCAGGCGTTCGACGCGTGCCGCCGTGCATCGACGGGCGGCGTGCCGGCCGCATGCGCGCTCGGCTCGGTCGTGCCGCTCACGGGTGACGCGTCGCCGGCCGCACCGCTCGCGATTTACTTCCTCGCGAGCCGAACGCCGGCCGATTCCATCGAGAATCCGCGCCAGGTCAGCGCGTATCACTATCCGGCGCAGTACGGCCCGCGTGCGCCGACGTTCGCGCGCGCCGCCGCATGGGCCGACGGCGAGGCGGCGCCGGTGCTGTTCGTATCGGGCACCGCGAGCATCGTCGGCCACCGCACCGTGCATTGCGGCGACGTCGTCGCGCAGACGCGCGAGACGGTCGCGAACCTCGCGGCGGTGCTCGAGCAGGCCGCGCGGCAGGGGCACGGCCCGTTCTCGCTCGCCGACCTCAGCTATCGCGTCTACGTGCGCGACGCCGGCGATACCGCGACGCTGGCCGCGATCGGGCAAGTGTTGCGCGAGGCGGCCGGTCCCCACGTGCGGCCGCTGTTCGTTCACGCGGACGTGTGTCGCGACGACCTGCTGGTCGAGATCGAGGCCAGCGCCGGTCATGCCGTGGAGTGGCTGTCATGAAGCGCGACGGCCTCACGATCCGGCAACCGGCCCCGCATGCGGCCGGTGTCGACGACGCGTGCCGGCGGTCGTCGGCACGTCATACACTTTTGTCAGGATCCCCGTCTTCGCCATCGGTTGTTCCCATGTCCGAGCTGCACGCCTCGTCCACCCATCTCGTCCTGATTCCGAGCTACAACCCGGGCGCCAAGGTCGACACGACCGTGCACAATGCCCGCGAGCAGTGGAATCCGGTGTGGGTCGTCGTCGACGGCAGCACCGACGGCAGCGCCGAACGGCTGCAGGCGATGGCCGAGCGCGATCCCGGCTTGCGCGTGATCGTGCTGCCGGAGAATCGCGGCAAGGGCGCCGCGGTGCTCGCGGGGCTCGACGCGGCCGCCGCGAGCGGCTTCACGCACGTGCTGACGATGGATTCCGACGGCCAGCATCCGGCCGACCTGATTCCCGCTTTCATGGCGGCATCGCAGGCTGCACCCGACGCGATGGTGCTCGGCGTGCCGAAGTTCGACGGGAGCGCGCCGCAGTTGCGCGTGCAGGGGCGCCGGCTGTCGAACGCGTGGGCCGACCTCGAGACGCTGTGGGCCGGGATCGGCGATTCGCTGTACGGCTTTCGGGTCTATCCGGTCGCGCCGCTGGCGGCGATCATGCGGCGCCAGCCGTGGATGCGCGGCTTCGACTTCGATCCCGAAGCGGCCGTGCGGCTGTGCTGGGCCGGCGTGCGCCCGATCCGCATCGACGCACCGGTGCGCTATTTCGGCCGCCATGAAGGCGGCGTGTCGCACTTTCACTACGGTCGCGACAACGCGCTGCTCGCGTGGATGCACTTGCGGCTTTTCACCGGCTTCGCGATGCGGCTGCCGATGCTGGTCGCACGCCGCCTGACGCGGCGCCGCGACCAGACGGCCTGAGCGCAGGCCCGTCCATTCTCCTTCCCCGATCGCCGTACCGGCGTGCGGCGATTGCCATGATTTTTGTCGTCAATACGGTGCCAGATCGCCGGGTCATTTCAATCCGCTGAGTAATCAACGTGTCATCGGATGTAAACATCTGGTAATTTTCTGCCGGATTATGCAAAATCGCCGCTCCCAAATACAACTATCGAGGGATTCCGGGATGCAACTCAAGAAAGCGGTGGCGGCGTGTGGCGTGGCGTTTCTGTTGAGCGCGTGCGGCGGGGTACAGGGCCTTGACGCGAACAGCCTGACGTCGGCGGGGACCAATCTGTACAAGGCAGCGACGCTGTCGGACAGCGACATCGCCGCGCTGTCGAACGAATCGTGCAAGTCGAGCGACGCCGAGTCGAAGATCGCGCCGGCCAACAGCGCCTACGCGAAGCGCCTGACGAAGGTGATGAAGGGCTTCGGCGACATGACGCTGAACGGCCAGAAGATCAACTACAAGGTCTACGTGACCAAGGACGTCAACGCGTGGGCGATGGGCAACGGTTGCGTGCGCGTGTACAGCGGCCTGATGGACATGATGAACGACGACGAGCTGCGCGGCGTGATCGGCCATGAAATGGGCCATGTCGCGCTCGGTCACTCGAAGAAGGCGATGCAGACGGCCTACGCCGTGAGCGCGGCGCGCAGCGCGGCCGGCGCGGCATCGCCGGGTGTGGCGGCGCTGTCGAGCTCGCAGCTCGGCGACATCACCGAGAAGTTCATCAACGCGCAGTTCTCGCAGTCGCAGGAAAGCGCGGCCGACGACTACTCGTTCGACCTGATGAAGCAGAAGGGCATGAGCCAGAAGGGCCTCGTCACCGGCTTCCAGAAGCTCGCGCAGATGGACGGCGGCCAGAGCTCGATGATGAGCTCGCACCCGTCGTCGGCGAGCCGTGCGCAGCATATCCAGGATCGCATCGCGAAAGGCAGCTGATTCAGCAGCTGATTGCGTAACCGATCGCCGGTCGTCGACGCCGGCGATCGGCACGCGAAATGAAAAACCCACGCTCGTTCGGGCGTGGGTTTTTTGTTTTTCGGGCGTGCACGTTGCCGCTTACGGCACCATCCCCGGCAGCACGTACGCCTGTACGAGCGTGATGAGCCCGACGATCACCGCGAACAGCAGGCTGTGCCGCACCGTGAAGCGGAACAGCTCGGATTCCTTGCCGACGAGGCCCGTCGCCGCGCACGCGACCGCGATCGATTGCGGCGAGATCATCTTCGCGGTCACGCCGCCGGTCGTGTTCGCGGCGACCGCGAGCGTTTCGGGCACGCCCAGTTGATGGGCGGTCGCCTGCTGCAGCGAGCAGAAGAGCGCGTTCGACGACGTGTCCGAGCCGGTCAGGAACACGCCGAGCCAGCCGAGAAACGGCGAGAAGAACGGGAACGCGCCGCCGGTCGCGGCCAGCATCAGCGCGAGCGTCGACGACATCCCCGAGTAGTTCGCGACGAACGCGAACGCGAGCACGAGGCCGATCGACAGGATCGGGCGCGTCAGTTCCTTCAGCGTCTCGCCGAACGTGACGAACGCGTCGCGCGGCTTCATCCGCAACAGCGCCATCGAGATCAGCGCGGTCACGAGGATCGCGCTGCCGACCGCCGACACGAGATCGATCTTCAGCACCGCGTCGAGCGCCTTCGGCGTCGCGGCGATCGGCGCGGTCTTCACGACGAGCTGGTCGAGCCCGGCCACGTGGAACTTCAGCACGGTCGACGCGAGCGCGCCGTGCGCGGCGAACAGCGCCTTGAACGGCGCGATGCTCCACACGGTGACGACGGCCGTCAGGATCAGGAACGGCGACCACGCGCGCACGGTTTGCGCGAGCGTGTACGGCGACGCCTGGCGGCTCGCGCCCGACCCGTTGCCGCCCGCGCCGAACCCCGCGAGCGCCGCGCCGCCGCCGGACGCGACGATCGCGCCCGCCGTCTGCCTCGCGCTGCTCGGCTGCCAGACCTTCAGGAACGCGGCGAGCGACACGAGGCTGACGAGCGACGACGTGATGTCCGGCAGCTCGGGTCCGATGTGGTTCGACGTGAAATACTGCGTGACCGCGAAGCTGCCGCCCGCGACGAGCGCGGCCGGCCAGGTCTGCCGCACGCCGCGCAGCCCGTCCATCATGAATACCAGCCAGAACGGCACCGCGAGCGACAGCAGCGGCAACTGGCGGCCGGCCATCGCGCCGATGTGGAACGGGTCGATGCCCGTCACCTGTCCGGCGACGATGATCGGGATGCCCATCGCGCCGAACGCGACCGGCGCGGTGTTCGCGATCAGGCACAGGCCGGCCGCATGCAGCGGCTTGAAGCCTAGGCCGACGAGCAGCGCGGCCGTGATCGCGACGGGCGCGCCGAAGCCGGCGGCGCCTTCGAGGAACGCGCCGAACGAGAAGCCGATCAGCAGCATCTGCAGCCGCTGGTCGTCGGTGATCGACAGCACCGACGCGCGGATGACGTCGAACTGGCCGGTCTTCACGACGATCTTGTACAGGAACACGGCCGCGACGATGATCCACGCGATCGGCCAGATGCCGTACGCGAAGCCGAAACCGGCCGCCGCGAGCGCCTGCGGCACGGGCATTCCGTACGCGAGGATCGCGACGCCGAGCGCCAGCAGCAGCGTGATCGCGGCCGCGACGTGGCCCTTCATCCGCAGCGCGGCCAGCGCGACGAAAAAGAAGATGATCGGAATCGCGGCGACGAGTGCCGACAGCCCGAGGCTGCCGAGCGGGGTGTAGATCTGATGCCAAACCTGCATGGGTGTCTCCTCCATGGATTTATAGGGGTACGGGTTTGAAACGGGATGCGCTATTCGGGCTGGCCGCGTGCGCGCAGCAGGTCGGACAGGCTGCGCGGCGCCGGTTCGAGCGGCGTGCGGTGCTGCGTCCAGCCCATCTGCTTCGCGGGCGTCAGCGCGCGCAGACGCGTCGCGGTCCAGCGGAACGCGCGGTACGCGCGCGGATGCGCGAACGCGCCCGACCAGAAGCGCCACACGAGTTCTTCCGCGCGGTGATAGTTCGCGCCCTGGCCGCGCAACGGATGCGCGACGGGCTCGTCGGGCTTGCGGTTCGCCTCGGTGCGCAGCCGCACGAGCAATTGCGGGATCGGGATGCGCACCGGGCACACCTCGCCGCATGCGCCGCACAGCGTCGACGCGGTCGGCAGGTCGGCCGTCGCGTCGAGGCCGAGCAGGTGCGGCGAGATGATCTTGCCGATCGGGCCCGGGTAGGTCGTGCCGTACGCGTGGCCGCCGATGCGCGTATAGACGGGGCAATGGTTCATGCACGCGCCGCAGCGGATGCACTGCAGCGTCGCGCGCAGTTGTTCGTCCGCGTACGCCTGCGTGCGGCCGTTGTCGAGCAGCACCAGGTGCAACTCGCGCGGGCCGTCGCGTTCGCCGTCGCGGCGCGGGCCCGAGATCAGGTTGAAGTAGGTCGTGATCGCCTGGCCGGTGGCCGAGCGCGTGAGCAGGCTCGACAGCGGCACGATGTGCTCGAGCTTCTCGACGACCTTCTCGATCCCCATGATCGCGACGTGCGTGTCGGGCACCGTCGTCGACAGGCGGCCGTTGCCTTCGTTCTCGACGAGCCACAGCGTGCCCGTGTCGGCCGCCGCGAAGTTCACGCCGGACAGGCCGATGTCCGCGTCGGCGAACGCGCGGCGCAGCGCGCGCCGGCCGGTCTGGATCAGTTCGTCGACGTCTTCCGTGTAGCGCGTGCCGGGCAGGTGTGCCTCGAACAGTTCGGCGATGTCGCCGCGGGTCTTGTGGATCGCCGGCATCACGATATGCGACGGCTTCTCGCCCGCGAGCTGCACGATGAATTCGCCCATGTCCGATTCGATGCAGTCGATGCCGTGCTCCGCGAGGTAATGGTTCAGCTCGATTTCCTCGCTCGCCATCGACTTGCCCTTGATCACGCGGCGCGCCTTCCTCGTCTGCGCGATGCCGAGCACGATCGCGTTCGCGTCGGCGGCCGTCTCGGCCCAGTACACGTGCACGCCGGCCGCGGTGAGCTTCGTCTCCAGCCGTTCGAGCAGCGCCGGCAATTGCGCGAGCGCATGCTGGCGGACGGCTTCGCCGAGATCGCGCAACTGCTGCAGCTCGGTGTCGTCGGGGAACTGCGTCGCGCGCTTGCCCTGCAGGAAGTCCATCGCGCCGCGAAAGCTCCGGCGCAGCGCCGGATCGTCGAGCGCGGCGCGCGCGCGGGTCTTGAAGTCGCCGGGGGCGACGAATTGCAGCGTGTGGTCGCTCATCGCGGCAGGTCCTCGGAAGCGGGGGTAGCCGGCGGCCCGGCCGAATCGGTGACGATCACGACCCACAGGCGGCGCGGGCCGTGCGCGCCATAGGCGAGCGTCTGCTGGATGTCGGAGGTCTTCGACGGACCGGATACCAGCACGAGGTTGGTCGGCATGCCGGCTTGCCAGCGCTCCGCGTGCACGGCGGCGTGCAGGTCGGCATGCAGCGTGTTCGCGTGCACGAGCGCGACATGCAGCGGCGGCACCAGCGACACCGTGCGCGGCGTGCCGGCATCGGGCGCGAGCACGACGGTGCCGGTCGCCGCGATGCCCGAGCGTGCGACGGTGAAGCCCGCGTCGATCGTGTCGAACAGATCGGCCTTCCATGCGTCGATCGGCCGGTCGAACGGCACGGGCCCGACCGTATCGGGCAGCGCGCGGACGAGTGCCGCGGATTCGGCGCGGGCCGGGTCGAGCAGCAGGCGGCGCACGCCGGCGTCGGCGAGGCGTGCGGCAAGCTGCGCGGGCCATGCGTCGGCGCTCGCGCACCAGACTTCGGCGTGCGACGCGGCGAGCGCGGTCTGCATCGCCTGCACGCGCGCCTCGGGAGCGTGCCCGGCCGATGCGCGACGAGTGTCGTAATGCGAGTCGATGCGTGCGTCGAGCGCGGGAGCCGTGGTTGCGGCGACGCCCGGCGCGGCGGCGCGCAGCCGCGCGAGGATCGCGTCGCGCGCGCTCATTGCCCGTCTCCGCGCAACGATGCGGCGCCGGCCGTGCGGCGCCACAGGAAGCTCGCGAGATGCTCGACCGGCAGCGCCGCGCCGGCCTTGGCGGCGGCGTGACCGATGTTCAGCAGGCAGCCGCAGTCCGCGGACACGAGCCGGTCGCAGCCGGTCGCGCAAGCCGACGCGACCTTGTCGCCCACCATTGCGCCGGAGATGTCCGGATGCTTCAGCGAGAACGTGCCGCCGAAGCCGCAGCATTCGGATTCGCGTTCGTGTTCGATGCGCGTCACGCCCGGCAGTGCGTCGACGAGCGCGACGCCGTGCACGCGCGTGCCCATCTCGCGCCGCGCCGCGCACGACGTGTGCAGCACGACGCGTTCGTCGGGCCCGGCGCCGGCCATGACCGCGTCGAGCCGCACGTCGAGCACATGGACGAGGAATTCGGCGAGTTCGTAGGTCCGTTCCGCGATCGCGCGCGCTTTCGGGCCGTGAACGGGATCGTCGGCGAACAGCGCCGGCCAGTGGTGCCGGATCATGCCCGCGCACGAGCCGGACGGCACGATCACGGGCCACGCTTGCGCGAACAGGTCGAGCTGCGCGGCCGCGACACGGCGCGCTTCATCGGGATTGCCGCTGCTGTAGGCCGGTTGCCCGCAGCAGCTCTGGCCGCGCGGATAATGGACGGTCAGGCCTTCGCGTTCCAGCAGGCGGACCGCGTCGAGCCCCGCTTCGGGGACGAACAGGTCGACCAGGCAGGTCGCGAACAGATACACGTGCGCGGGGGCGGTGGGGTACGGCCTTGAGTTCATGTCTCGCTCCAGAGGCGACGGTCCGGCGTGCGGAGCGTCGATTTCGCTGCATAATTCCCGCGTCCGCGCCACAGCTCAAATTGGTTGGGCCAATCGGCGCGGCACGCATTCCACGGGAGACACGACGATGGCAGCGATGACGGCACGGGGTCGGACCGAAGGCGTGATGCGCAAGATCGAGACGGCGCTGCTCGACGGCACGTGGCCGGCCGGTGCGCGGCTGCCGGCCGAGCGCGTGCTCGCGCAGCAGTACGGCGTCGCGCGCAATACGGTGCGCGAGGCGACCCAGCGGCTCGTCGCGCGCGGGCTGCTGCAGAGCCGGCGCGGCGCGGGCGTCTACGTGACCGACCAGTTGCGCGCCGGCATCGCGTCGCCGTGGGGCCAGCTGGTCGCCGATCATCCGGCGCTGCGCGACGACATCCTCGAATTCCGCCGCGTGCTGGAAGGCGCGACCGCCTATTTCGCCGCGCTGCGGGCCGATGCGAACGACCGGCGCCGGATCCGCGCGCTGCTGCGCGAGCTCGACACCGCGCACGCGAACGACGACGCGGCCGTCGAAGCCGCGACCGACGCGAAGCTGCACGAGGCGATCGCGCTCGCGTCGCACAACACGATGTTCCTGCATCTGCATACGAGCGTGATCGGGATGCTGCGCGAGCACATCTCGATCAACGTGGCCGGGATGACGACGGAGGACGAGCAGGCATCCGAGTTGCTGTTGTTGCAGCACCGGGTCGTGTGCGAGGCGATTTGCGCGCACCGGCCCGAAGAGGCGCGCACCGCGATGCAGACGCATATCGACTACGTGCGCAGCCATTTCGAGCGCAGCGGCGACGTGGCATGAGATTGGTCGGACCAGTGGCCGCACCAGCCCGCGCGGCGTCGGGTATGCGTCACGAGCGGCTGTGGACGGCGTGGGGGGCGGCTGCGCGGCGCGGGCAGGGCGGCCGGCTTACGCGATCCGGCCTACGCGGTTCGGCCTATGCGGCCCGGCCTACGCGGCCCGACCTAATTGACCGGTTCGTCGGGCGCCCACTAGAATCGACCGGAACCGCTTGTCAGCCGCGCGCCGCGGCGATGACGTGCCCATTGATCCGACTGTCGAGGAAGCTTCCGTGCTCACGTCCTTGATCCGGCGCGCACCGGCCGCGCTGTCGTGGCGCGCCGCATGCCGCCAGGCCCGCGCGCTGATCGTCTGCGCGCTGCTGCCGCTCGCTGCGTGCGCGACGCATCCGCCCGCCACTTCGCTCGATCGTCCCGTCTCCCACGCGTTGCCGGCCGATACCGCGACGCCGCTGCGCGATGCGCTGGCCGCGCCGGCAGCCGCGCATCCGGCGCAGTCGGGCTTCCGGCTGCTGGCCGACGGCGCCACCGCGTTGCAGATGCGCATCGCGCTCGCGCGTGCGGCGACGAAGACGCTCGACATGCAGTACTACATCGCGACCGAGGATACGACCGGCAAGCTGCTGCTCGGCGCGGCGCTGTACGCGGCCGATCGCGGCGTGCGCGTGCGGATGCTGGTCGACGACCTGAACTTCGACGATATCGACCGCGTGATGGCCGCGCTGAATACGCACCCGAACATCGAGATCCGCGTGTTCAACCCGTTCGGCGCATCGCAGCGCGGCGTGATGGAGCGCACGGCCAACTTCTTCACGCGGATCGACAGCTTCACGCGCCGGATGCACAACAAGGCGATGATCGCCGACAACCAGCTCGCGATCGTCGGTGGCCGCAATCTCGGCGACGAATATTTCAGTGCGAGCCCGACGCTGCAGTTCCGCGATCTCGACGTGCTGGCGGCCGGCCCCGTGACGAACGACATCTCGAAGAGCTTCGACGACTACTGGGCGAGCGCGAGCAGCTATCCGTTGCGCGTCCTCAATCATCAGAAGTTCGATCCGAAGGATCTCGACGCGATGCGCGACGAGCTGCGCGACCACTGGCGCAAGAATGCCGACCCGTACAACGCGAAGCCGCTGAACGCGACGCCGCTGGCACGGCAGATCGCGCGCGACGAACTCGAACTCGTGTGGGCGCCGGCCGAATTCAAGGTCGACGCGCCGACCAAGGTCGCGCAGCCGACCGGCACGTACGTGAGCCCTCCGATGCAGCGCCTGGCCGAGCTGACGCGCGGCGCGCAGAAGGAATTCCTCGCGTTTTCGCCGTACTTCGTGCCGCACGACGCCGGCGTGAAGATCCTCGGCGACACGGCCGCGCGCGGCGTGCGCGTCGCGATCGTGACGAATTCGCTCGCGGCGACCGACGCGGTCGCGGTGCAGGCCGGCTATGCGCCGTATCGCGTGCCGTTGCTGCAGCGCGGCGTCGAGCTGTACGAATTCAAGTCGCAGCCGGACCAGGAGTCCGCGCGGCTGTTCGGCTCGCGTTCGCGCGCGAGCCTGCATGCGAAGGCGTACGTGATCGACCGGCAAATCGTCGTGATCGGCTCGCTGAACCTCGACCCGCGTTCCGCGCACCTGAACACCGAACTCGCGCTCGTGATCCACAGCCCGGTGCTCGCGCAGCAGGCCGCGGCGATCTTCGCGCGCGTGACGCAGCCGGACGAAAGCTACCGCGTCACGCTCGCGACGCGAACCGACGGCAGCCCGCCCGCACTCGAATGGACGGGCACCGAAGGCGGTCAGACCACCACCTATCACGTCGACCCGCATGCCGGGCTGATGCGCAACGTGATGACCGGCATCTTCAGGCTGCTGCCGGTCGACGACCAGTTGTAAGGGCCGGAGCGGCTCCGGCAAAACCCGCGATTCCGGTGCGCGGGGAAAGATGCTATGGTTGTGTGCGCAACGATATGCATATCGTGAAGGGCGCTGCGGGCTCCGTCGAAAAATGCGGGGCGGAACGGCGCCGAACGACGCGCCGCCGCACGTGCATGCACGCACCGCGCGCGGTGCCGTCAGACGATGGACGATGCGCACCGCCATGCGCCGCGGCCGCGCGCGCGCCAACCGGAGTTCCCCATGCAACGTGTACCGAACCAGCCGTTCACGCGTCCCGCGCGCTTCTCCGAAGCCGAATGGCCGGCGCGTGTGCAGCTCGCGGCCGCCTACCGCATCTTCGATTACCTCGGCTGGACCGAGCTGATCTACAACCATATCTCGCTGCGCGTGCCGGGCGAGGACGGACATTTCCTGATCAACCCGTTCGGGCTCCATTACCGCGAGGTGTGCGCGTCGAACCTCGTGAAGATCGACATCGACGGCAACGTGATCGGCCATGCCGACTGGCCGATCAATCCGGCCGGCTTCACGTTCCACAGCGCGATCCATGCGGCGCTGCCCGATGCGCACTGCGTGATGCACGTGCACACGACGCCCACGATGGCCGTGTGCTGTTCGCGCGACGGGCTGTCGTTCTCGAATTTCTATTCGGCGCAGCTGTACGGGAAGATCGCGTATCACGACTTCGAAGGCATCACCGTGCATCTCGAGGAGGGCCGGCGCATCGTCGAGAGCGCGGGCGGGCGGCCCGTGCTGCTGCTGCGCAACCACGGGCCCGTGACGATCGGCGCAACGCTCGCGCAGACGTTCTCGCTGATGTGGCTGCTCAATCGCGCGTGCGAGGTGCAGATCGCGACGCATGCGATCGGCGATGCGCTGCCGATCGCGCCGTCCGTGCTCGAAGGGTGCGTGCGCGATTCACTGAATTTCGATCCGAAGCATGGCGCGGGACAGGACGCGTTCGATGCGCTGCAGCGCATCGTCGACCGGATCGATCCGGGCTATCGCGCGTGACGCGGGCGGCGCGCCCGATGCGTGCGCCGACTAGAACCGATAGCCGAGGCCGGCCTGGATCACGTCGGTGTCTCGATCGTAGCGCGTGACCACGCGGTTCCACGTGATCCGGGTGAGCCAGCGCCCGGAGATCCGGTAACTGGCCGAGATCGACACGATGCCGGAGAACCGGCCGTCGCCCGGGCCCGGCTGGCCGTCGCGTTTGCGCTGGTTGACGGTGAAATACGCGCCGGCGCCGGCCGACAGCGTGGCCTTGTCGTTCAGGAACGCACGCGTGAGCCACAGCTCGGAGGCGATCCCGTTGCGGCGGACCGCCTGCTTCGCGCCTTCGTACATCCATGTCGCGGTCCAGTCGATCGAACGCGTGAGGCCGCGCCGGTATTCGACGCTGCCGCCGAGCGTCGACGGCGACGAGCGGCTGTTGAGAATCGTCTCGCCGAGCATCGCGGTGATTTCGTTGTCCGTGACCTTGCGCGTGCGCGGCAGCGCGGTGTCGCGCGGGCCCGGCGTGGCGGGCGCATCGAGCTGGTAGCCGACGCCGAACATCACCGACGTCGTGTCGGGCCCACTGAACACCTGCGCGCGGTTGACCTGAAGCTGCGCGATCCAGCGGTGCGACGTGTAGTACGCGGCGCGCACGCTCGTCAGTACGCCCCAGCCATGTGTATTCGAGTAACCGCGGCCTTCGGCGGCCGGCACCGTGTCGAAGTAGCGATACGGGCCCGCGCCCGCCGACAGCACCAGGCGGCGGTTCGCGAGCGGCACGCGGCCCCAGAACTGCACCGCCTGGCCATCGCGGTGGTGATTCGGAATGTGCCCTTCGTTGTACCACGTGAAGCCGAGCGCGGTGTGCGTGCTCAAGCCTTCCTGGTAATCGAACGCCCACGAATACGTGCGTTGGCTGCCGCCCCACAGCGGGCCGGCGAACAGCGAGAATTCCTGCGCGTCGACGGGCGCGCCGTAGAGGCCGGCGACGGAGCAGAGCGCCGCCAGCAGCGGGCGGACGCGGACGGGCGGGTCGGGCAGGGTATCGGGAGACGGGCCGGCACGGTTCACTTTCCAGTCACGACAACACGCGATCATTTTCGTGCTCGGGAAAACACGTGTCGACCCGGGTTCGCGCAATAACGTATTACACGTATCGTGACAACATGCGGGTACGCGCGCCGATCGCGACTCGAGCGAGACGAAAAATGATTCGTCCTGCTTGGTATTTCGGAAAGGGGCATTCGTGCGCGGCATGCCTCTAGCCGCCGGAGACACGCAAAAAAAACGCGGCCGGGCGGCCGCGTGAATACTCGCAGACTCCTTCGGACGAAGGAAACAAGCAACTGTGAAACGAAGTGTAGCGAAAGCCCGTGCGCGGATTCAGGGGCCGTGCTGCAAAGGTCTCTTCCAGGTTTCGGCAGGCTGCCGGATTGGCCGGCAATCGACTACCATCCTGTGTGGCGCCGCCGCTCGGGCGGTGTCCCCCGTCGTACAAGGAGAATCCATGCTCAAGCTGCGTTTGCTCCAGGTCGCGTTGTTCGCGGGCGTGCTCGCCGCCGGCAGCGCCGTTGCGGAAACGGTGCGCCTGTCCGCCAGTCTGCAGCCGTCGAGCGAAGTACCGCCGACGGCGACCAAGGGTTCGGGCGCCGTCGCCGCCACCTACGACACGGCCACGCACATGCTGCAGTGGACGGTCACTTACGAACACCTCACGGGGCCGGCCACCGCCGCGCATTTCCACGGGCCCGCGCCGGTCGGCCAGAACGCCGGCGTACAGGTGCCGGTGCCGAAGGACGAGCTGGCGAGTCCGATCAAGGGCTCGAAGGAACTCACCGACGCACAGGTCACGGACCTGATGGGCGGCAAGTGGTACTTCAATATTCATACGAAGGAACACCCGTCCGGCGAGATCCGCGGCCAGGTGATGCCGGCGAACTGAGCGTCGGTGTTTGATATAGAGGCACTTGTCGAGCGACGCGGGAACGTTCGCACGTACCATCGTCACACTGTGATGACGGAGTGCGTCCGATGAGTTGGCAAAGCAAGTTCGCCTGCTGGCTGCTGCGCTGGCAGTTTCGCCCCGAAACCACGCGCGAGGTGCTCGACCCCGCGCGTGCCCGGCGCTTTACCGACCTGAGGATGATCGTGCCGCGCCGCGCGCCGTCGGGCTACCGGCTGCGCCAGTGCTACGGCGCCGGCGACGCGCCGCTGCGCGGCGAATGGCTCGAACGCACCGACGCGGGCGCGGCACGCGGGCCCGGCCGCACGCTGCTGTATTTCCACGGCGGCGGTTACTACTTCTGTTCGACGAAAACCCACCGGCCGCTGGTGTTCGGCCTGACGAAGCGCGCGGGTGTGCGCTCGTTCTCGCTCGACTACCGGCTCGCGCCCGAAAACCGCTTTCCGGCCGCGCTCGACGATGCGCTCGCCGCGTACCGGCAACTGCTGGCGCTCGGCACGCCGCCCGAATCGATCGTGTTCGGCGGCGATTCGGCGGGCGGCGGCCTCGCGCTCGCGACGCTCGTCGCGCTGCGCGATCGCGGCGAGCCGCTGCCGGCCGGCGCGATCCTGTTCTCGCCGTGGACCGACCTGGCCGGCACCGGCGGCACGATGCGCGGCAACGACGGCCTCGACCCGATGTTCGCGGCCGCGGCGCTGCCGAAGGCCGCGACGCTGTATCTCGGCGACGAGCCGGCGACGAATCCGTACGCGTCGCCGCTCTACGCGGATTTCGCGGGTCTGCCGCCGCTGTACATCCAGGTCGGCAGCACCGAGGTGCTGCTCGACGATTCGCGCCGCGTCGCCGAGAAGGCGAAGGCGGCCGGCGTGGCGGTGGAGATCGAGGTGTGGCCCGACATGCCGCACGTGTGGCAGCTGTACGCGCCGATGGTGCCGGAAGCGCGCGATGCGCTCGACCGCGCGGCCGCGTTCCTGCGCCGCGTCGCGGTCGAGCGTGCGGTTCAGCGCGTCGGCGAGGCGTCGATCGCCTGATAGGCTGCCTTGACGGCCACCGACCCGTACTTGCGTTCGAGCCGGCGCACGGTGAAGTGGCCGTGCGCCATCTGCTGGAAGTGGTCGATGAACAGCGTGTTGACGGTCGCGCCGAGCACGGCGCCGATCGCCGGGATCGACTTCGCGGCCATCTGCTCGGTCACCTGCACCGAGAAGCGTGAGGCCACCGTCTGCACGAGCTTGAACACGGCCGCCGAGCTGTGCGCGGCGATGCCTTTCGCCGTGATGTCCGACGACGCCTTCGAGATCGCCTGCGCGAGCGCGCCGCGCAGCACGAAATAGCCGAGATCGGCGTCCTCCTCCTGCTTGTCCGGGTTGCCGCCCATGCCGAGCACGGCCAGACATTGCAACTGCGTATCGACCGACGTCAGGTTCTCGCCCTCGCTGCGCGCGATGTCGCACACCGAACGGAAGATCAGCGTGGTCGTCACCGGCAGCTCGACCGGCAGCGCGAGAAAGCCGAACGCGCCGCCCGCCGCGCCGGTCGTCGCGACCGCGAGCTTGTGCAGCAGGTTGCTGGGCTTCTCGGGCTCGGCATCCGGCGACTGCGGCTTGCCAAGCGTGCGCAGCGCGATGTTCAGGCACTTGCGCAGCGCGAGCTGCGTCGCATCGTTGATCTTGCCGGTCGCGAAGTCCGGCAGCCGCGCGATCATTTTCTCGACCGGCGCGCCGAGCACGCCCGTCAGCTTCATCGTCAGCGACGGGCTTTCCAGCACCTGCTTCGCGCGCCGCAGCGCGTCCCGGTCCTCCGGCGACAGCGTCGTGGCGGGGGTGATTGAAATCGGTTCCATCTTTCTCCTTGGCGTGAACGGGCCTTGACCCATCGCCAGCCTAGATTACTCCCGCATGCTAGAATTTTGAGATTCTTTGACTCGGCAAAAGTTGCATCGACAAAAAATGCCCGTCCATACTGCCGCCCACCATTCGAGCGGGCAAGTCCTGCCGTTCCGCGAATCGCTGCTCGCGATGATCGGGATCTCGTTCGTCACCATGCTGGTCGCGCTGGATCAGACGGTCGTCGGCACCGCGCTGCCGACCATCGTCGCCGAACTTCGCGGCTTCGACCTGTACGCGTGGGTCGCGACCTCGTACCTGCTCAGTTCCGTGATCACCGTGCCGATCTTCGGCCGGCTCGGCGACTATTACGGCCGCAAGCCGTTCGTGATCGTGTCGATCGTCGTGTTCACCGGCGCGTCGGTGCTGTGCGGGATGGCCGACGACATGCTGTATCTCGTCCTCGCGCGCGGGCTGCAGGGCATCGGCGGCGGGATGCTGGTCGGCACCGCGTTCGCATGCATTCCCGACCTGTTCCCCGATTCCGTCGTGCGGCTGCGCTGGCAGGTGCTGATGAGCTCCGCGTTCGGCATCGCGAACGCGGTCGGCCCGTCGCTCGGCGGCGTGCTGACCCAGTCGTTCGGCTGGCGCTCCGTGTTCTACGTGAATCTGCCGGTCGGCCTGCTGTCGCTGTTCTTCGTGTGGCGCTACCTGCCGCACCTGCGCCACGTCGAGCACGATCGCAAGATGCGGCTCGACTGGCCCGGCGCGCTGCTGATCGCACTGTCGCTCGGCGCGCTGCAACTGTTCGTCGAATGGCTGCCGAAGTACGGCGTCGCGAGCTGGGCGTCGCTGCTGCTCGTCGTCGCGGTCGCGGCCGGCGTCGGCCTGTGGCACTGGGAGAAGCGCTGCGCGCAGCCGATCTTGCCGTTCGACATGTTCGGCAACCGCGCGTTGTCGGCGCTCTTCGTGCTCGCGATCCTCGCCGGTTTCTCGATGTTCTCGCTGCTGTTCTACGCGCCGCTGCTGTTCCAGGGCGGCTTCGGGATGTCGCCGAAGGAGGCCGGGCTCGTGATCACGCCGCTCGTCGTGTTCATCACGATCGGCAGCATCATGAACGGCCGCGTCGTCACGCGTATCCGCCATCCGAACGCGATGCTGCACGTCGGCTTCGCGCTGTTCGCGATCGCGTGCGCGGGCATCGTCGTGTCGACCCACACGACGCCGACCTGGATGCTGATGGCGTTGATGGTCGCGGGCGGCATCGGGCTCGGCTTCGTGCTGCCGAACCTCACCGTGTTCGCGCAGCAGACGGCCGGCCGCGAGCACCTCGGCATCGCGACGGCGCTGCTGCAGTCGCTGCGGATGGTCGGCGGCATGCTCGGCACGGCGCTCACGGGCACGCTCGTCAACCAGATGTATTCGAGCGGCGTGCGCAGCGCGCTGTCGGCCGATCAGGCGATGCAGTGGCACGCGCGGCTCGCCGATCCGCAGATCCTGATCGATCGCGCGGCGCAGGGCGGTCTCGTCGCGGAGTTGACGCGTGCCGGGCATAATGGCGCGCTGCTGCTGGAAGCGGCCCGCGAATCGCTGGTCGGCGCGATTCACCTGGGCGTCGCGATGGCGGCCGTCGTCGCCGTGGTGTCGGTGTGGCAGTGCCGTCGCGTGCCGCCGATCGCGCTGCGGCGCAAGATCGAACCGCACGTCGCGGCCGATTGACCGAGCAGGCGAGCGAGCGATTCGACGACTCAACGATTCACCGGAACGAAATCAGCGCATGGAAGAACAGGACCGCGTCGCGATCTTGCAGCAATTCGGACGCACGTATCGCGCGTTCATGACCGCGTTCGAAGCGCACGTCGGGCAGCCGATGCCGCGCTGGCGCATCATGGTCGCGCTGCACACGATGGGCGGACATTCGTCGCAGAAGAAGCTCGTCGAAGTGCTGCGCATCGATCCGGGCGCGCTCACGCGTCAGTTGAAGTCGCTCGACGCGCTCGGCTGGATCGAGCGCGAATCGGACGCGCGCGACAACCGCGTGACCAACGTCACGCTGACGGACGCAGGCCGCGCGGCGTTCGACGCGTGCCTGCCGCGCCGCAAGGCGTTTCTCGAACAGACGATGGCGCAGCTGCCGGACGACGTGCTGAATGCGCTGTCGGGTGCGCTCGCGATGCTGGAAACGCGGATCGCGGACGTCGGGTCGACACCGGCGCCGCACTGACAGGCGGGAAGGGGCGGAAAGCGGCCCGACGGGTTCCCCCCTCGGCCGAACGCGACCGGCGCGGCATACGGGGCGCTCGAACCCGCCGCCGGCCGGCGTGTTGCCTCATTTCATTTCAACTTCGTTTACAGCTCGATGCGCGTGCCGAGCAGCGCGAGGAACTGCGCAAGCCAGGCCGGATGCGCGGGCCACGCGGGCGCGGTGACGAACGGCGCGTCGGTCACGGCCGCGTCGACCGGGATGTCCGCGTATTCGCCGCCCGCGAGCTTCACCTCCGGCGCGCAGGCCGGGTACGCCGAAATGCGCTTGCCGCGGATCACGTCGGCGGCCGCGAGCAGTTGCGCCGCGTGGCAGATCGCCGCGATCGGCTTGCCGGCTTCGGCGAACTCGCGCACGAGCGAGATCACCTTCGGATCCAGTCGTAGATACTCGGGGGCGCGGCCGCCCGCGATCGCGAGCGCGTCGTAGCGCGCCGCATCGACGTCGTCGAACGCCGCATTCAGCGTGAACTGGTGGCCGGGTTTCTCGGTGTAGGTCTGGTCGCCCTCGAAATCGTGGATCGCGGTCTTGATCTTGTCGCCCGCGCGCTTGCCCGGGCAGACTGCGTCGACGTGGTGGCCGACGGCCTGCAGCGCCTGGAACGGCACCATCGTTTCGTAGTCTTCGGCGAAATCGCCGGTCAGGAACAGGATCTTCTTCGCGGCCATGGCTTTCTCCCGTGAAACAGCGTTGAAGGCCCGGTCGCGCCGTGCATGACGGCGACGACGGGCCCCGAGGACGAAAGCGCAGTGTACTCCGGCAGATTGAAGCGCGCGTGACGGCCGCCCCGCGCGAGCGGCAGGGCGGCGCGGCGCGCGGCATGCGTCAGAAGAAGGTTTCGACGACTTCCGTCACGCGGAATTGCGGATCGAGCACGAGCACCTGGCGCCACTTGTCGAACGTCAGGCACGGGTGCGAGATGTCGAACGCGACCATGTCGCCGACCTTCACGTCCGCGCCCGGCGGAATCTGCAGGTACGCGTGCTGATCCATCATCCCGGTGACGGCCCAGCCTTCGGTGGCGGCGACGTCGCGCGGCGCGGCGTCGCGGCCCGGACGGAAATGGCGCGCCGGCTCGGGCAGGCCCGCGTCGAACGCCGCATCGCGCTTGCCGAGCGCGACGATCGCGCGATTCTGCTCCGGCACCGACTGTACGTACGCCCACAGTTGCAGCGCCGGCAGCAGCCCTTCGCCCATCGAGCGGGCGATCGGGTTGCGCGCGAACACGTCGGTCTGCGCCTTCTTGTAGATGCCGACATCGTGCGTCAGGTAGCAGCCCGGGCGCAGCACGACTTCCGCGAAGCCCGCGTCGGACGCCTTCTTGAATTCTTCCGCGACCACGTCGTACCACGCCGAACCGGCGCCGGACAGGATCGCGGGCGTGCGCGCGAAGCGGCCGGCTTCGGCCAGTTCGCGCGTGAGCGCGACCGCCTGCTGCAGGAACGTGCGGATCTCGCCTTCCTCTTTCAGCACGCCTTCATAGAGTTCGATGCCGGCCAGCTTCAGCGTGTCCGGATAGCGCGCGATCGCGGCCAGCACGGCCTCGCGTTGCGCGGCATCGCGCACGCCCGCACGGCCGCCCGGCACGCCGAGCTCGATCAGCACGTTCAGCGATTTCTTCGCGTCGCCGAAGAAGCGGCCGAGCTGATCGACGCTGTCCGCGGAATCGACGAGACAGAAGAATTCGAAATCGGGATCGGACAGCAGCCCGGCGATGATCGTCATGTTCTGGCGGCCGACCAGCTGGTTCGCGAGCAGCACGCGCCGCACGCCGCCGTGATACGCGGCCTGCGTCTGGTGCGCGGTCGCGAGCGTGATGCCCCACGCGCCGGCGTCGAGCTGGCGGCGGAACAGTTGCGGCGCCATCGTCGTCTTGCCATGCGGCGCGAACTTGACGCCGTATTTCTGCACGAACGCCTGCATCCAGTTCAGGTTGTGCTCGACGCGATCCGCGTAAAGCACGGCGGCCGGCAGGCTGACGTCTTCCGCGAGCAGGTTCCATTCGAGCCGGCCCGCATCGCCGAGCGGCACGCTCGCGCTCGGCAGATTGCCCAGACCCTTGCCGAACGGATCGATCGTCGCTTCCTGATAGTTTGTAACTTTCATGTCATCCCGCTCCATCATCACTATGCATTGCACTGAAGTTGACATGCAAATGGTACAGAAAGTAGCATCTGCGCGGTGATGTTATTTAATAACATCCAGCTTCGCACCCTTTGCCGCCGATGAATACGCCCGCTTCCCCGTCCGCTTCGCCCGCCGTCGAGCCCCATCCGGCTCAGGCCGCCCCGCCGGTCCTCGACATCGTCGCGCGGATCGCCGAATGCGCGCCCGAGCTGCGCGAAGCCGAGCGCAAGGTCGCCGCGTTCATCCTCGCCGATCTGGCGCGCGCCGCGCATGCGAGCATCGGCGCGCTCGCGCGCGACGCGGAGGTCAGCGTCGCGACGGTCACGCGTTTCGCGAAGGCCGTCGGCTGCCGCGACGTGCGCGAGCTGAAGGTGCTCGTCGCGCAGGCGGCGGCCGTCGGCCAGCGCTTTCTGGTGCCGTCCGACGACGCGCCGGCCGACGACACGAGCCCCGCGTCGATGGTCTACGACGAGATTCGCGTGGCGCTCGCGCACAACCACCAGTTGCTGCGCAACACGTCGTTCGACGCGGCGGCCGACTTGCTCGCCGGCGCGAAAATGATTTACGTGTACGGACAGGGCGGCGGCTCGACCGCGCTTGCCGACGAGCTGCGCTTCCGGCTCGTGCGGTTCGGCCGGCCGGTCGCGAGCTACCAGGACGGCCTGCTGCAGCGGATGGTGGCCGCGACGCTGTCGAGCGACGCGGTCGTCGTCGCGTTGTCGGTGAGCGGGCGCGTGCCCGAGCTGCTCGAGAGCTGCCGGCTCGCGAAGCGCTACGGCGCGAAGCTGATCGCGATCACCGCGCCGGCGTCGCCGCTCGCGAAGCTCGCCGACCATCTGATTCCCGTCGTCGCATTCGAAACCGATTTCATTTACAAGCCTTCGACATCGCGCTACGCGATGATGATGGCGATCGACGTGCTCGTCACCGGAGTCGCATTGCGGCTCGGCGATGCGGGCCGAGAATCGCTGCGCCGCATCAAGCACGCACTCGATGCGCATCGCGGCGGCGGAGACCGTCAACCGGTAGGAGACTGACCATGCATTCGCATCCCGAAGCGGCCGATACGCTGATCGTCGGCGCGCAACTGTACGACGGCACCGGCGCACCGCCCGTTACGCGCGACGTCGCGATCCGCAACGGCCAGATCGCGGCGATCGGCAACCTGTCGAACTGGCTCGCCGAGAACGTCGTCGACGCGAACGGCCGTGCGCTGGCGCCGGGTTTCGTCGACGTGCACACGCACGACGACACGCACGTGATCCGGGCGCCGGAGATGATCCCGAAGATCTCGCAGGGCGTGACGACCGTGATCGTCGGCAACTGCGGGATCAGCGCGTCGCCGGTGACGCTCGCGGGCGATCCGCCCGACCCGATGAACCTGCTCGGCGGGCGCGATGCGTTCCAGTACCCGAGCTTCGCCGCTTACGTCGCGGCCGTGAACGATGCGCGCCCGGCCGTGAACGTCGCGGCGCTCGTCGGCCATACGGCGCTGCGCAACAACCAGATGGACCGCCTCGACCGCGCGGCGACCGATGGCGAGATCGCCGGCATGCGCGCGCAGCTCGAGGAGGCGCTCGCGAACGGCGCGCTCGGCCTGTCATCAGGCCTCGCATACGGCTCCGCGTTCGCGGCGCCGACCGAGGAAGTGATGGCGCTCGCCGAGCCGCTCGCCAAAGCCGGCGCGCTGTACACGACGCACATGCGCACCGAATTCGACGCGATCCTCGATGCGATGGACGAGGCCTACCGCGTCGGCCGCCACGCGCAGGTGCCGGTCGTGATCTCGCACCTGAAGTGCGCGGGTCCGTCGAACTGGGGGCGCAGCACCGAGGTGCTCGCGTCGCTCGAAGGTGCGCGCCGTTACCAGCCGGTCGGCTGCGACTGCTATCCGTACAGCCGCAGTTCGTCGACGCTCGACCTGAAGCAGGTGACGGGCGACATCGACATCACGATTACGTGGTCGGAGCCGCACCCGGAAGTCGCGGGCAAGCTGCTGAAGGCGATCGCGGCCGACTGGGGCGTGACCGAGCAGGAGGCCGCGCAGCGGATCCGTCCGGCGGGCGCCGTGTACCACAACATGTCCGAGGACGACGTGCGTCGCATCCTTTCGCATCCGGCGACGATGGTCGGCTCCGACGGGCTGCCGAACGATCCGCTGCCGCATCCGCGGTTGTGGGGCGCGTTTCCGCGCGTGCTCGGCCACTACGTGCGCGACACGAACCTGCTGCCGCTCGAGGAGGCGATCCGCAAGATGACGTCGCTGTCCGCGCGCCGCTTCGGGATCGCGCGCCGCGGCGAGGTGCACGTCGGCTACCACGCCGATCTCGTGCTGTTCGATCCGGCGCGCGTGATCGACGCCGCGACGTTCGACAAGCCGCAGCAACCCGCGCACGGGATCGACGCGGTGTGGGTCAACGGCGTGCTGACTTATGAAAACGGCCAGCCGACCGGCGAGCGCGCCGGCGGTTTCGTCGCGCGCGGCGAGCGCGTGCCGGCCGGTGCCGATGCGGCGTTCTGAACGCCCGTATTCCGATCTTCCATGCGTGCCGCAGCAGCCGGCGCGCGCATCCGCAACCGAGCGTTGCATGGGACCGGAGTCAGCGCTGAAGCGCCGACGCTGGTCGACAAACGAGGAGTGAAACGATGAAGCGATATGGCGTAGGCGAAGCGAAGGGGACCGGCGGCCAGGTGATGCCGTTTGCACGCGCGGTCGAGGCAGATGGCTGGCTGTACGTGTCGGGCCAGACGCCGATGGTGAACGGCGAGGTCGTCGAAGGCGGGATCGTCACGCAGTCGAAGCAGACGATCGAGAACGTGATCGCGATCCTGAAGGAAGCCGGCTACGGCCTCGAGCACGTCGTGCGCTGCGGCGTGTGGCTCGACGACGCGCGCGATTTCGCGTCGTTCAACAAGGTGTTCGTCTCGTACTTCGGCGAGCATCCGCCGGCACGTGCGTGCGTGCAGTCGAGCATGGTGATCGACTGCAAGGTCGAGGTCGATTGTATTGCTTACAAGGCGCCGGCGAAGTAGCGCGGCGAGGGCGGATTGTTGTGTGACGGGGCCGGCGCATTGGTGTGCGCCGGCCCCGTTGCGTCGGCACTGAATTTTTACGCTTTGAATAAAATCCTGTCGACGAGAGCGCGACACGATACGTCCGAAGGGTTGCGCCATTCGCTATTCCGGCGATGGGTGCTTCGAAAGGTGCGTGGCCGCAAGCGCGAATCCGTTACGCTCGCGATCCTGCATCGTGCTGCCGTAGAAAGGAAATGGGGCGCCGCGCAATTGGCCGCACTGCCGTGAAAGGCCGTCCGTCCGTGCGCATCGATCTGCCGGCGGGCTTCGACATGCCCGCCAGCATTGCTCGATTTACTGCCGCGCCGTCCGCGCGTTATCCGGCATCGGCTGGTTGTAGTTCGTGCGGAACGGATTGATGTCGAGCCCGCCGCGGCGCGTATAGCGCGCATACACAGCGAGCTTCACCGGTTTGCACGCATGCAGGATGTCGAGGAAGATCCGCTCGACGCACTGCTCGTGAAAGCCCGTGTGATTGCGAAACGAGATGATGTAGCGCAGCAGCCCCGCATGGTCGATCTGCGGGCCGACGTAATGGATCTGCACGCTGCCCCAGTCGGGCTGGCCCGTGACCGGGCAGTTCGAGCGCAGCAGGTCGGACACGAGCGTTTCCTCGACCGGCGCTTCGTCCGCGGCATCCGCGGCCGACAGCAGCGACGGGTCCGGCTCGTACACGTCGGTGTCGAGGTCGAGCCGGTCGAGCGACAGCCCGTCGAGCTCGTCCATCTCCAGCTTGCGGAAATCGTGCGCCGACACCAGCTGCACCGATACGCTTGCGCCGCACGCGGCCGACACGTCGCGCTTCAGCACGTCGCGCACCGCGTCGAGCGAGTCGAACTTCGACTGCGCGAACGAGCCGAGATACAGCTTGAACGACTTCGATTCGACGATGTTCGGCGATTCGGCCGGCACGTAGAACGTCGCGATCGCGACCTGCGGCTTGCCGCGCGCGTTGAGCCACGACAATTCGTACGCGTTCCAGATGTCGGTGCCGAAGAACGGCAGCGCCGACGTGATGCCGAGCTGCTCGCGCGCGCCGGCGCGCGGGATCGGGAACAGCAGCGACGCGTCGTACTGCGCCGCGTAGACGGTGGCCTTGCCGAGCGGGGAATGTTCGGGATTCATCGTGTGACGCCTTTACGACAGGAAGAGGCGGTACGCCGGGTTGGCGCTCTCTTCGACATAGGGATAGCCGAGCGCCGCGAGGAAGCGTTCGAACTCGGCGCGATCGGCCTGCGGCACCTGCAGCCCGACGAGGATCGAGCTGTAGTCCGCGCCCTGGTTACGGTAATGGAACAGGCTGATGTTCCAGTCCGGCGCCATCGACGACAGGAACTTCATCAGCGCGCCCGGCCGCTCCGGAAACTCGAAGCGGAACAGGCGCTCGTCGAGCGCGAGCGGCGAGCGGCCGCCGACCATGTAGCGGATGTGTTCCTTCGACAACTCGTCGTGCGTCAGGTCGACGCTCTTGAAGCCGTGCGATTCGAAGTTCGCGGCGATCTCCGCCGATTCGCCGCGACGGCGGATCTGCACGCCGACGAAGATGTGCGCGGATTGCGCATCGGCGATCCGGTAGTTGAACTCGGTGACGTTGCGATCGCCGACCAGCGAGCAGAAGCGCTTGAAGCTGCCGCGTTCCTCGGGGATAGTGACCGCGAACACGGCTTCGCGTGCCTCGCCCACTTCCGCGCGCTCGGCGACGAAGCGCATCCGGTCGAAGTTCATGTTCGCGCCGGACGTGACCGCGACGAGCGTTTGATTCTCGATGCCTTCGCGTTCCGCGTACAGCTTCGCGCCCGCGACCGCGAGCGCGCCGGACGGCTCGAGCACGCTGCGCGTGTCCTGGAACACGTCCTTGATCGCCGCGCACAGCGCGTCGGTGTTGACCGTTACGACACCGTCGAGGAATTCGCGGCACAGCCGGAAGGTTTCCTCGCCGACGAGCTTCACCGCGGTGCCGTCCGCGAACAGGCCGACTTCGCTCAGCTCGATGCGCTCGCCCGCGTCAAGCGACTGCGCCATCGCGCACGAATCCTCGGCCTGCACGCCGATGACCTTGATCTCCGGGCGCACCGCCTTCACGTACGCGGCGACGCCGGAGGCAAGCCCGCCGCCGCCGATCGGCACGAAGATCGCATGGATCGGGCCCTGGTGCTGACGCAGGATCTCCATCGCGATCGTGCCCTGGCCGGCGATCACGTACGGATCGTCGAACGGATGGACGAACGTGAGGTCGCGCTCCTCCTGCACCTTGACCGCGTGTGCGTACGCGTCGCTGTACGACTCGCCCGCCTGGATCACCTCCACGCTCGGGCCGCCGTGCGCGCGCACCGCGTCGACCTTCACCTGCGGCGTCGTGACGGGCACGACGATCACGGCCCTGACACCCATCCGGGCCGCCGAGAACGCGACGCCCTGCGCGTGGTTGCCGGCCGAGGCGGTAATCACCCCGCGCGCGAGCGCGTCCGCCGGAATGTGCGCCATCTTGTTGTATGCGCCGCGCAGCTTGAACGAGAACACCGGCTGGTTGTCCTCGCGCTTCAGGTAAACGGCGTTGCGCAGCCGGGCCGACAGGTTATGGGCCGGTTCGAGTTCCGTCTCGATCGCGACGTCGTAGACGCGCGCGGTGAGGATCTTCTTCAGGTAATCGTGGGATGCCATGGGTGCTCGCGTGCAGTGCGGATGCGGACGGTAAAGGGTCAATGATAGCGCCAAGGGTCCGCCCGCACGCAAGCGGCATGCCGGGCGGGCGGTCGTCCCCGGTCGTGTGCGCGTGCGGGCAGGGCATTCGCGCCGTCGGAGGCGTTTTTTACCGGTTTAACCGCGCGGTTACCGACCGGACGGACGGCGAATGATCGCGCGAAACCGCGCGGAGCCCCGCCCGGCGCGGCTCGCGGCGATAGCCCCACGACCTGTCCGGCGTGTCACGGGCGGCCCGATCATGGGTTAGAATTCCGTTTTGAATCAAGGATTCGGAAGATGCAGAGGCACCCTCGGATCGCACCGTTGAAGCCGACGCCGCGCGCAGCCAGCCCCGCGGCCGAACGGCATGCGCGCCGCGCGCGATCGTGCTGATGATTCCGAGTGCCGCCAGGCCCTGTCGCCGGCCACGAGGGGCGAGTCGCCCGCTCCGGCCCCATGAAGGACAGCCGCGCGCCTGGTAACAGAACAGATTTCCCCAAGATTGCGCCCACGCGCTTGCCGACGCCCGTGCACGGGGTATCGGCCCTCCGAGTCGTCCGAACATGAACGCACCACAAGTTTTCGATCCGCATGGCGCGGCCGCCGCCGTCGCCGCCGACCCCGCGCCCCGCTTGCGCGAGATTCCCTACAACTACACGTCCTTCTCGGATCGCGAGATCGTGATCCGCCTGCTCGGCGAGGAGGCGTGGGCGGTGCTCGACGAACTGCGCGCCGAGCGCCGCACGGGCCGTTCGGCACGGATGCTGTATGAAGTGCTCGGCGACATCTGGGTCGTGCGTCGCAACCCGTACCTGCAGGACGACCTGCTCGACAACCCGAAGCGCCGCGCGCTGCTGATCGAGGCGCTGAACCACCGCCTGACCGAGATCGGCAAGCGCCGCAGTGCGGATCTCACCGAGCACCGCGACGACGCGGGCCGCGAGCGCGCATCGCGCGTCGAGATGCTCGAGACGGCCGCGCAGCGCGCGGTCGACGAGTTCGCGGACGAATTCGACAAGATGGCCGAGCTGCGCCGGCGCGCGACCAAGGCGCTCGGCCGTTGCACGCAGAAGGACAACATCCGCTTCGACGGGCTGTCGCGCGTGTCGCACGTGACCGACGCGACCGACTGGCGCGTCGAATACCCGTTCGTCGTGCTGACGCCCGATACCGAAGCCGAGATCGCGGCGCTGATCAAGGCGTGCTTCGAGCTCGGCCTGACCGTGATCCCGCGCGGCGGCGGCACCGGCTACACGGGCGGCGCGGTGCCGCTCACGCCGTTCTCCGCGGTGGTCAACACCGAAAAGCTCGAACAGCTCGGCGCGGTCGAGCTGACCGAGCTGCCGGGCGTCGCGCACAAGGTGCCGACGATCTTCTCCGGTGCGGGCGTCGTCACGCGTCGCGTGACCGAAGCGGCGGAAGCGGCCGGCTACGTGTTCGCGGTCGATCCGACCTCGCTCGACGCATCGTGCATCGGCGGCAACGTCGCGATGAACGCGGGCGGCAAGAAGGCCGTGCTGTGGGGCACCGCGCTCGACAACCTGGCGTGGTGGCGGATGGTCGACCCGGACGGCAACTGGCTGGAAGTCACGCGCCACGAGCACAATCAGGGCAAGATCCACGACATCGCGGTCGCGCGCTTCGAGCTGAAGTGGTTCGATGGCGCGTATGCGCCGGGCGAGAAACTGCTGCGCACCGAGATGCTCGAGATCGAAGGCCGCCGGTTCCGCAAGGAAGGGCTCGGCAAGGACGTGACCGACAAGTTCCTCGCCGGCCTGCCGGGCGTGCAGAAGGAAGGCTGCGACGGGCTCATCACGTCCGCGCGCTGGGTGCTGCACAAGATGCCCGCGCACACGCGCACCGTGTGCCTCGAATTCTTCGGCCAGGCGCGCGAGGCGATCCCGAGCATCGTCGAGATCAAGGACTACCTGTTCGAGACGTCGAAGCAGGGCGGCGCGATCCTCGCGGGCCTCGAGCACCTCGACGAGCGCTACCTGCGCGCGGTCGGCTATGCGACCAAGAGCAAGCGCAATTCATTCCCGAAGATGGTGCTGATCGGCGACATCGTCGGCGACGATGCCGACGCGGTGGCGCACGCGACGTCCGAAGTGATCCGCATGGCGAACGGCAAGAGCGGCGAGGGCTTCGTCGCGGTCAGCGCGGAGGCGCGCAAGCGCTTCTGGCTCGACCGCAGCCGCACGGCCGCGATCGCGAAGCACACGAACGCGTTCAAGATCAACGAGGACGTCGTCATCCCGCTGAACCGGATGGGCGAGTACACCGACGGCATCGAGCGGATCAACATCGAGCTGTCGCTGAAGAACAAGCTGCAACTCGTCGACGCGCTCGAGGCGTTCTTCCGCGGCGGCAACCTGCCGCTCGGCAAGACCGACGACGCGAACGAGATCCCGAGCGCGGAGCTGCTCGAGGATCGCGTGCAGCAGGCGCTGGAGCTGCTCAAGCGCGTGCGGGCACGCTGGGAATTCGTGCGCGACCGGCTCGACCAGCCGCTGCGCGAGGCGCAGCATTACCTGGTGCAGCTCGGCTACGAGGCGCTCGCCGAGAAGTTCGCGGATCGCGCGGACGAGCAGCCGGGCGCGACCGTGTTCCACATCACGCAGGACCGCACGGTCCGCATTTCGTGGAAGCAGGAGATCCGCGCGGAACTGCGCGCGATCTTCAACGGCGGCGCGTTCAAGCAGATCCTCGACGAAGCGCAGGCGATCCACAAGCGCGTGCTGCGCGGCCGCGTGTTCGTCGCGCTGCACATGCACGCGGGCGACGGCAACGTCCACACGAACATCCCGGTCAACTCCGACAACTACGAGATGCTGCAGGACGCGCACGCGTCGGTCGCACGCATCATGAAGCTGGCGCGCTCGCTCGACGGCGTGATTTCCGGCGAGCACGGGATCGGCATCACGAAGCTCGAATTCCTGACCGACGACGAGATCGCCGAATTCCGCGCGTACAAGCAGCGCGTCGACCCGAACGGCCGCTTCAACAAGGGCAAGCTGCTCGACGGCGCCGATCTGCGCAACGCGTACACGCCCAGCTTCGGGCTGATGGGCTACGAGTCGCTGATCATGCAGCAGTCCGACATCGGCGCGATCGCCGATTCGGTGAAGGACTGCCTGCGCTGCGGCAAGTGCAAGCCGGTGTGCGCGACCCACGTGCCGCGCGCGAACCTGCTGTACAGCCCGCGCAACAAGATCCTCGCGACGTCGCTGCTGGTCGAGGCGTTCCTGTATGAAGAGCAGACGCGCCGCGGCGTGTCGATCAAGCACTGGGACGAGTTCAACGACGTGGCCGACCACTGCACGGTGTGCCACAAGTGCGCGACGCCGTGCCCGGTGAAGATCGACTTCGGCGACGTCACGATGAACATGCGCAACCTGCTGCGCAAGATGGGCAAGAAGAAATTCAACGCCGGCAATGCGGCGGGCATGTTCTTCCTGAACGCGACCAATCCGCAGACGATCAACCTCGCGCGCGGCGTGATGATGGGCGTCGGCTACAAGGTGCAGCGCTTCGCGAACGACATGCTGAAGAAGGTCGTGACGAAGCAGACGCAGCACCCGCCGGCGACGACCGGCAAGCCGCCCGCGCTCGAGCAGGTGATCCACTTCGTCAACAAGAAGATGCCGGGCAACCTGCCGAAGAAGACGGCGCGCGCGCTGCTGGACATCGAGGACAACAAGATCGTGCCGATCATCCGCAACCCAAAGTCGACGACCGTCGATTCGGAAGCGGTGTTCTACTTCCCGGGCTGCGGCTCCGAGCGGCTGTTCTCGCAGGTGGGATTGGCGACGCAGGCGATGCTGTGGGAAGCGGGCGTGCAGACGGTGCTGCCGCCGGGCTACCTGTGCTGCGGCTATCCGCAGCGCGGCTCGGGCCAGTACGACAAGGCCGAGAAGATCGTCACGGACAACCGCGTGCTGTTCCACCGGGTGGCGAACACGCTGAACTACCTAGACATCAAGACGGTGGTCGTGTCGTGCGGCACGTGCTACGACCAGCTCGCGGGTTATGAATTCGACAAGATCTTCCCGGGCTGCCGGATCATCGACATCCACGAGTTCCTGCTCGAGAAGGGGATGAAGCTCGACGGCGTGTCGGGCACGCGCTACATGTATCACGACCCGTGCCACACGCCGATCAAGACGATGGATCCGGTCAAGCTCGTCAACGAGCTGATGGGCGCGGAGAAGGACGGCTACCGGATCGAGAAGAACGATCGCTGCTGCGGCGAATCGGGCACGCTGGCGGTCACGCGGCCGGACGTCTCGACGCAGGTTCGCTTCCGCAAGGAAGAGGAGATCCGCAAGGGCGCTGCGAAGCTGCGCGCGATTCCGGTGGTGGCCGGCGACGCGCCGGTGCCGGCCGCCGCGAGCGCGGGCGGCCCGGACGTGAAGATCCTGACGAGCTGCCCGTCGTGCCTGCAGGGGCTGTCGCGCTACAACGAGGACGCGAACCTCGAAGCCGACTACATCGTGGTCGAGATCGCGCGCCAGGTGCTCGGCGAGAACTGGATGGCCGATTATGTCGCACGGGCGAACCATGGCGGGATCGAGCGCGTGCTGGTCTAATGCGGGCATGACGACCGCCCGATCGGGCCGGGAATGAGCGGGCGCCGGTGCAGCCATGCCGGCGCCCGTCCACATGGGAGCGACGATGGAATGCGTGTTTTGCCGTGAAGACGGCGGCGAGGTGCTCTGGCAGGACGACGTGCTGCGCGTCGTGCTCGCGACGGGCGAGCACGACTACCCGGGCTTCTGCCGGGTGATCTGGGGCGCGCACGTGGCCGAGTTCTCCGATCTTGGCGAGCCCGAGCGGGCACATCTGAT
The DNA here is from genome assembly GCF_002959955.1 of Burkholderia sp. BE12. Classification (NCBI taxonomy): domain Bacteria; kingdom Pseudomonadati; phylum Pseudomonadota; class Betaproteobacteria; order Burkholderiales; family Burkholderiaceae; genus Burkholderia; species Burkholderia sp. BE12. The sequence goes on from NZ_PREY01000009.1 coordinate 44,188, forward strand.
GCGCGTGGTCTACGCGGTCGAGCGGGCCGTGCGCCGCGTGATGCAGCCGAACAAGGTGAATCTCGCGAGCCTCGGCAACATGGTGCCGCACGTGCACTGGCACGTGATTCCGCGCTTTTCCAACGATGCCCATTTCCCGCAGCCCGTGTGGGCGCCGCGCCAGCGCAGCGTGTCCGAGGCGCTGCTGCGCTCGCGCGCGGCACAGGCCTCGCTGCTGCACAATGCGGTGCGCGAGGAAATTCAACGCATGACCGATTCGAGGCAGCCATGAGCGGTTTGACTTCCACGACGCCGATTCCGTCCGGCGTCGTCGTGCACGCGGTATCGCGCGTGCTCGAATTGCAGTACCCGAACGGCGAGAACTTCCGGATTCCGTTCGAGCTGATGCGCGTGTATTCGCCGTCGGCCGAGGTACGTGGCCACGGACCGGGCCAGGAGACGTTGCAGACCGGCAAGCGCGAAGTGACGATCACCGCGCTTGAGGGCGTGGGCAATTACGCGCTGCAGCCGACGTTCTCCGACGGCCATTCGACCGGCATCTACTCGTGGGACCTGCTGTACGAACTGGCGACGCAGCAGGACGCGCTGTGGCGCGACTATTTCGACAAACTGAAGGCGGCGGGCGTCGAGCGCGACGCGCCGATGCAGGCGGCCGGCGCGCCGCACGGCCACTGCCACTGAAATCGACGGCGCCCGCTCGGCGCCGTCTTGCCATTTACTGAGGATCAACGCGATGAGCAAAACCCACTTCGGCTTCGAAAGCGTCGAGGAAAACGAAAAAGCGAAGAAAGTGGCGGGCGTGTTTCATTCGGTCGCGAGCAACTACGATCTGATGAACGACCTGATGTCGGCGGGCATGCACCGCGCGTGGAAGGCGTTCACGATCGCGCAGGCGAATGTGCGCCCGGGCTTCAAGGTGCTCGACATCGCGGCCGGCACCGGCGACCTGACCAGGTCGTTCGCGAAGGCGGCCGGGCCGACGGGCGAGGTCTGGCATACCGACATCAACGAATCGATGCTGCGCGTCGGCCGCGACCGGCTGCTCGACAAGGGTGTCGTGACGCCGTCGCTGCTGTGCGACGCCGAGAAAATTCCGTTTCCGGACAACTACTTCGACGTTGTCACGGTCGCGTTCGGGCTGCGCAACATGACGCACAAGGATGCCGCGCTGGCCGAGATGCGCCGCGTGACGAAGCCCGGCGGCCGCGTGATGGTGCTGGAATTCTCGAAAGTCTGGGACCCGCTGAAAAAAGCGTACGATCTGTATTCTTTCAAAGTATTACCGTGGCTTGGCGACAAGTTCGCGAAAGATGCTGAAAGTTATCGGTATCTTGCTGAATCTATCCGGATGCACCCCGATCAGGACACGCTGAAGACGATGATGGAACAAGCGGGCCTCGATGCCGTCAAATATTACAATTTGTCAGGTGGCGTGGTAGCTTTACACCTAGGGACCAAGTACTAAGGGGTTCTTTCCCTACATTCGTCTTACATTCGGAGAAGCTGATGTCTGAATCGCGTTCGTTGTTCAACCGTAGCAAACCGTCGAAGCCGTGGGCTCGACGGGTCGGCACGCTGCTGATGGTCGGCCTGCTCACGGCCGGCACGTTCGCATCGCTCGACGCCGAAGCCCGGCGCATGGGCGGCGGGCGCAGCATCGGCCGCCAGAATTCCACCGTCACGCAGCGCCAGGCCACGCCGCCTGCGCAGCAGCCGATGCAGCAGGCCGCGCCGTCGCAGGCGCAGCGTGCGAACCCGGCTGCGCCCACGCCGGCCGCGCAGCCCAACCGCTCGCGCTGGCTCGGGCCGATCGCCGGGCTCGCGGCCGGCCTCGGCATCGCGGCGCTGCTGTCGCACTTCGGCCTCGGCGGCGCATTCGCGAGCATGATGGCGAACGTCATCGTGATCGCGTTGCTCGCCATGGTCGGCATCTGGCTGATCCGCAAGTTCATGAACCGCCGTCGCCCGCAGGAGCCGGCGTATTCGGTCGGCGGCGCTGCGTCGTCGTCGGGCGGCTACTCGCAAAGCCCGTCGTTCCAGCAGGGCAACACCGGCAGCAACTACGCGGGTAGCGGCAGCAGCTATGCGAACGAAGCGCAGGGCGTGTTCGGCGGCGGCGGTGCAGCGGCCGCCGGCGCGGCCGCGGCGGCAGCGGCGCCGCTGCAGGTGCCGGCCGGCTTCGACACCGAAGCGTTCCTGCGCAGCGCGAAAGTCTATTTCGTGCGCCTGCAGGCGGCGTGGGACCAGGGCAACCTGGCCGACATCCGCGAGTTCACGACGCCCGAAATGTTCGCCGAGATCAAGATCGACCTCGATTCGCGCGGCAACGAAGCGAACCAGACCGATGTCGTGCAGCTCGACGCGGAACTGGTCGCGATCGAGGATCGCGGCATCGAGCAGTCGGCGAGCGTGCGCTTCCACGGCCTGATCCGCGAATCGGCGAATACGTCGGCCGCGCCGTTCGACGAAGTCTGGAACCTGTCGAAGTCGGGCAGTCAGGGCTGGCTGCTCGCGGGTATCCAGCAGATCAACACGCACTGAGCGTGGCCGGCGGCCCGCGCCGCCGGGCGCCCGGGCGACGGCCGCCGCACTGCGACCGCTTGCCGCCCGGGTGTACGGTCAGGCACGGTCTGCCGACGATCCGACGTTACAATAGAAACCCGCGTGGGCGCCCGGCCCGCGCGGGTTTTTTCTTTCCCAGCCCGATGACCTTTGCCGCCAAGCCTTTTGCTGCTGCCGTCAATCACCTGCTCGCGCGCGAATCGTGGGCGCGCGACCGCCTGATTCCCTATGCGGGCAAGACTGCCCGCATCGACGTGCCTCCCGTCACGCTCACGCTGCTGGTGCAGCCCGACGGCTATCTGTCGGCCGTCGACGCGCACGATGCGCAACAGGTCGACGTGTCGATCGCGCTGGCCGGCGACACGCTCGCCGCGTTCCTGCAGGGCGGCCAGGCGGCCGTGATGAAGCACGTGAAGATCGAAGGCGACGCGGAATTCGCGACGCAGATCGCGAAGCTGGCCGAGCACCTGCGCTGGGAACCGGAAGAAGATCTCGCGAAGCTGGTCGGCGACGCGGCGGCGTACCGGATCGCGACGGTCGTGCGCGACGCCGGGGCGCGCGCGCGCCGCACTGGCCGCAACGTGCTCGATTCCGTCGCCGAATACTGGCTCGACGAGAACCCGCAAGTCGTCCGGCGCGCGTCGCTCGGCGGCTTCGACGCCGAACTGGCGCGCGCACGCGATGCGCTCGCACGGGTCGAAAAGCGGGTCGAGCGACTCGAACAAAAAATCGGCGCGCGCACGGGTTCCGGCCCGCGCGGCGCGCACTGAGGGCCGCAGGGCATGCGCATTTTCCGTTTCATCAAGATTGTCTACACCGTCATCCGCTTTGGTCTCGACGAAGTGATGCTGTCCCGGATCGACGACCGGCGCGTGAAGCTGCTGTTGCGGATCACGACGATCGGCCGCCGCTATTCCGATCCGCCCGCCGTGCGGCTGCGCCACGCGCTCGAAAGCCTCGGCCCGATCTTCGTGAAGTTCGGCCAGGTGCTGTCGACGCGCCGCGATCTGCTGTCGGTCGATTTCGCGAACGAACTCGCGAAGCTGCAGGACCAGGTGCCGCCGTTCGATTCGGCGGTCGCGATCGCGATCATCGAGAAGTCGCTTGGCGCGCCGGTCGACGAGCTGTTCGACGAATTCGAGCGCGAGCCGATCGCGAGCGCGTCGATCGCGCAGGTGCATTTCGCGAAGCTCAAGGAGGGCGTGCACGCGGGCAAGGCCGTCGCGGTCAAGGTGCTGCGCCCGAACATGCTGTCCGTCATCGATTCCGATCTCGCGCTGATGCGCGACATCGCGATCTGGACCGAGCGCATGTGGGCCGACGGCCGGCGCCTGAAGCCGCGCGAGGTCGTCGCCGAATTCGACAAGTACCTGCACGACGAGCTCGACCTGATGCGCGAGGCCGCCAACGGCAGCCAGCTGCGCCGCAACTTCGCGGGCCTCGACCTGCTGCTCGTGCCCGAGATGTTCTGGGATTTCTCGACGTCGCAGGTGCTCGTGATGGAGCGCATGACCGGCGTGCCGATCAGCCAAGTCGAGACGCTGCGCTCGGCCGGCGTCGACATCAAGAAGCTCGCGCGCGAAGGCGTCGAGATCTTCTTCACGCAGGTGTTTCGCGACGGCTTCTTCCATGCGGACATGCACCCCGGCAACATCCAGGTGAGCCTCGATCCGAACACGTTCGGCCGCTATATCGCGCTCGATTTCGGGATCGTCGGTGCGCTGTCCGATTTCGACAAGAATTATCTCGCGCAGAACTTCCTCGCGTTCTTCAAGCGCGACTACCACCGCGTCGCGACGCTCCACCTCGAATCGGGCTGGGTGCCGCCCGAGACGCGCGTCGAGGAGCTCGAAAGCGCGATCCGCGCGGTGTGCGAGCCGTATTTCGACCGCGCGCTGAAGGACATCTCGCTCGGCCAGGTGCTGATGCGCCTGTTCTCGACGTCGCGCCGCTTCAACGTCGAGATTCAGCCGCAGCTCGTGCTGCTGCAGAAGACGATGCTGAACGTCGAAGGGCTCGGCCGCTCGCTCGACCCCGAGCTCGACCTGTGGAAGACCGCGAAGCCGTATCTCGAGCGCTGGATGACCGAGCAGATCGGCTTGCGCGGCTGGTACGAGCGGTTCAAGGTCGAGGCGCCGCAGTGGAGCAAGACGCTGCCGCAATTGCCGCGCCTGATTCACCATGCGATGGCCGCGCGCCACGACGCACCGCGCGCCGCGAGCGAGGAGCTGATGCGCCAGGTCCTCGTCGAGCAGAAACGGACGAACCGGCTGCTGCAGGCGTTGCTGATCTTCGGCCTGGCCGTCGGCGTCGGGGCGCTGGTCGCGCGCGTGCTGCTCGCGCTCGCGTACGGCGCTTGATCGAAAGGAGCATGGCGATGTCCGATCCGAAGCAACCGGCCGCACCGTCGGCCGCCGATTTCGCGACGCGCGACCCGGGTAGCGCGTCGTTCTGGAACGAGCGCTTCGAACGCGGCGTGACGCCGTGGGAATTCGGCGGCGTGCCGGACGGTTTTCGTGAGTTCGCCCATCGGCTCGAGCCGTGCGCGGTGCTGATTCCCGGCTGCGGCAGCGCGCAGGAGGCCGGATGGCTCGCGCAGGCCGGCTGGCCGGTGCGTGCGATCGATTTCGCCGCGCAGGCGGTCGCTGCCGCGAAGGCACAGCTCGGCGCGCATGCGGACGTCGTCGAGCAGGCCGATTTTTTCCAGTACCGGCCGCCGTTCGACGTGCAGTGGGTGTACGAGCGTGCGTTCCTGTGCGCGCTGCCGCCGAGCTTGCGCGCCGGCTATGCGGCGCGGATGGCCGAGCTGCTGCCCGCGGACGGATTGCTGGCCGGCTATTTCTTCGTGGTGGCGAAACCGAAGGGGCCGCCGTTCGGGATCGAGCGTGCGGAACTCGATGCGCTGCTTGCCCCGCACTTCGAGCTGGTCGAGGAGTTGCCCGTGACCGATTCGCTGGCCGTGTTCGACGGGCACGAGCGCTGGCTCACGTGGCGTCGCCGCTGATGCGCGGGCGTCACGGCCAATGCCGGAGCGCGCCCGGGTTTCGGCTATAATTCAAGGTTTTGCAAGCCGTTTCCAGTTTCTGCGGGAAAAATATCATGCCGATCTACGCCTATCGATGCGAAGCGTGCGGTTTCGCGAAGGACGTGCTCCAGAAGATGAGCGACGCGCCGCTGTCGCAATGCCCTGAATGCGGGAAGGATGCTTTTCGCAAACAGGTGACCGCCGCCGGTTTCCAGCTGAAGGGCTCGGGGTGGTACGTCACCGATTTCCGCGGCGGCTCGGGCGACGCGGCGCCGGCAGCACCCGCCACGGCTGAACCCGCCGCGGCCGCGCCGGCTGCGTCGAGCAGTTCGGGCAGCACCACGGCGACGAGCGCCGCGCCGGCTCCGGCCGCGACGCCCGCCGCCGGCAGTTGACCGTCGCGGCCCGGCCGGGTCGCGACCAACCCGCGCTTCCAGCGCGGTTCATTGACGGCAGATGATGAAAAAGACGACCCTGAAAACGGTGTTCCTGACCGGCCTGCTGGTTCTCGTCCCGCTCGCGATCACGCTGTGGGTGCTCGGCCTCATCATCGGCACGATGGACCAGACGCTGCTCCTGCTGCCCGAATCGTGGCAGCCCGAGCGGATGCTCGGCTTCCATCTGCCGGGGATCGGCGCGGTGCTGACGCTCGCGTTCATCTTCGTGGTCGGGCTGGCCACGCAGAACTTCATCGGCCAGAAGCTCGTCACGTGGTGGAACGCGGTCGTGCGTCACATCCCGGTCGTCGGGCCGATCTACACGAGCGTCAAGCAGGTATCGGACACGCTGCTGTCGAGCAGCGGCAACGCGTTCCGCAAGGCGCTCCTGATCGAATACCCGCGCCGCGGCTCGTATACGATCGCGTTTCTGACCGGCGCGCCCGGCGGCGACGTGGTCAACCATCTGACGGAAGAGTACGTGAGCGTGTACGTGCCCACGACGCCGAACCCGACGTCGGGCTTCTTCCTGATGCTGCCGAAGAGCGAAGTCATCGAACTCGACATGTCGGTCGATGCCGCGCTCAAGTACATCGTCTCGATGGGCGTCGTGGCGCCTTCGGCGCCGGCTCCGGCGCCCGCCCGCCGCCCCGTCGAGCCGCCGCTGTAAGTAAAGAATCATCGCCCGGGCCGCGCGTTGCGGCGCCCGTTGATCAAACCGAACGAAAGCAAACATCATGTCGATGCGTACTGAATACTGCGGTCTCGTGACCGAACACCTGCTGGGCCAAACCGTGTCGCTGTGCGGCTGGGTGCAGCGCCGCCGCGATCACGGCGGTGTGATCTTCATCGACCTGCGCGATCGTGAAGGCCTCGTGCAGGTGGTATGCGACCCGGATCGCGCCGAGATGTTCGCGACCGCCGAAGGCGTGCGCAACGAATTCTGCGTGCAGATCAAGGGTCTCGTGCGCAACCGTCCGGACGGCACGGTCAACGCTGGCCTGAAGAGCGGCAAGATCGAAGTGCTGTGCCACGAACTGAACGTGCTGAACGCGTCGGTCACGCCGCCGTTCCAGCTCGACGACGACAACCTGTCGGAAACGACGCGTCTCACGCACCGCGTGCTCGACCTGCGCCGCCCGCAGATGCAGCACAACCTGCGCCTGCGCTACCGTGTCGCGATCGAGGCGCGCAAGTACCTCGACGAGCAGGGCTTCATCGACATCGAAACGCCGATGCTGACGAAGAGCACGCCGGAAGGCGCGCGCGACTACCTCGTGCCGTCGCGCGTGAACGCGGGCCAGTTCTTCGCGCTGCCGCAGTCGCCGCAGCTGTTCAAGCAGCTGCTGATGGTCGCGAACTTCGACCGTTACTACCAGATCACCAAGTGCTTCCGCGACGAGGACCTCCGCGCCGACCGCCAGCCGGAATTCACGCAGATCGACTGCGAGACGTCGTTCCTCGGCGAGCAGGAAATCCGCGACCTGTTCGAAGACATGATCCGTCACATCTTCAAGACGACGATCGACGTCGAGCTCGACGCGAAATTCCCGGTGATGCCGTACTCGGAAGCGATGGCGCGTTTCGGTTCGGACAAGCCGGACCTGCGCGTGCAGCTCGAATTCACCGAGCTGACCGACGCGATGAAGGACGTCGACTTCAAGGTGTTCAGCACGCCGGCCAACGCGAAGGACGGCCGGGTCGCGGCGCTGCGCGTGCCGAAGGGCGGCGAGCTGTCGCGCGGCGACATCGACGGCTACACGGAATTCGTGCGCATCTACGGCGCGAAGGGCCTCGCATGGATCAAGGTCAACGAGAAGGCAAAGGGCCGCGACGGCCTGCAGAGCCCGATCGTCAAGAACCTGCACGACGCATCCATCGCGGCGATCCTCGAGCGCACCGGCGCTGAAGACGGCGACATCATCTTCTTCGCGGCCGACCGCGCGAAGGTCGTCAACGACAGCCTCGGCGCACTGCGCCTGAAGATCGGCCATTCGGAATTCGGCAAGGCGAACGGTCTCGTCCAGGCCGGCTGGAAGCCGCTGTGGGTCGTGGACTTCCCGATGTTCGAGTACGACGACGAAGACGCGCGCTACGTCGCCGCGCACCATCCGTTCACGAGCCCGAAGGACGAGCACCTCGAGTACCTCGAGACCGACCCGGGCCGCTGCCTCGCGAAGGCGTACGACATGGTGCTGAACGGCTGGGAAATCGGCGGCGGCTCGGTGCGTATCCACCGCGAGGAAGTGCAGAGCAAGGTGTTCCGCGCGCTGAAGATCGGCGCGGAAGAAGCGCAGCTGAAGTTCGGCTTCCTGCTGGACGCGCTGCAGTACGGCGCGCCGCCGCACGGCGGTATCGCATTCGGTCTCGACCGCATCGTCACGATGATGGCCGGCGCCGATTCGATCCGCGACGTGATCGCCTTCCCGAAGACGCAGCGTGCGCAGGACCTGCTCACGCAGGCGCCGAGCCCGGTCGACGAGCGTCAACTGCGCGAACTGCACATCCGGCTGCGTCAGCCGGAGCAGCCGAAGGCGTAACGCCGCCGCGCAGGTCGTGTGTGCGGTCATGCCCACACGACACCCCTGAAAAAGGCGCAGCGATGCGCCTTTTTCATTTTTTGCGGTACAGTCGCAGCACTTGCCGCACGTTCCGGGCACGGGCCGACGCACGGCCCCGTGCCGCATGAAACAAAGATGACGAAGCCGCCGAAAATCCCCGAATCCGTTCTCGTCGTGATCTACACGCCCGAGCTCGATGTGCTCGTGATCAAGCGTGCCGACCAGTCCGATTTCTGGCAATCGGTCACCGGCTCGAAGGACGCGCTCGACGAGCCGCTCGCGCTCACCGCCGCGCGCGAAGTGGCCGAGGAGACCGGCATCGCGATCGGCACGCCGGACGTGCCGGCCACCGCGCTCGTCGACTGGCATCACCGGATCGAATACACGATCTATCCTCAATACCTGCACCGCTATGCGCCGGGCGTCACGCGCAACGTCGAGCACTGGTTCGGCCTGTGCGTGCCGCATCGCGTCGACGTGACGCTGTCGCCGCGCGAGCATGTCGATCATGCGTGGCTGCCTTTCCGCGAAGCGGCCGCGCGCTGCTTCTCGCCGTCGAACGCCGAAGCGATCCTGCAATTGCCCGCGCGCGTGGCACTCGCGCGTGCGCCGCACGGCTCGTCCGCATGAATGCGGAGACCCGCAAGCGTTTCGCGCAATTGCGGCAGATGTTCCTGCAGGAGCGGGGCTCCGCGTCGCGGCTCGCGTTTACGGCCGGCAATACGGTGCGGCTGTGCGAAACCGGCGGCGAATTCTTCCAGGCGCTCATCGATCGGATCGACGCCGCCCGCGAGCAGGTGATGCTCGAAACCTACATCTTCTGCGACGACGACGCCGGTCGCCCGGTGTCGGCCGCGCTGATCCGCGCGGTGCAGCGCGGCGTGCGCGTGCGCGTGATCACCGACGGCATCGGCACCGCGCGCCTGCCGCTGTTCGACACGTGGGCCGAGTCCGGCGTCGAGCACTGCGTCTACAACCGCTTCCTGTTCGGCCGCTTCGGCTTCTCGCGCACGCACCGCAAGCTCGCGGTGATCGATCATGCGGTCGCGTTCTGCGGCGGCATCAACATCGTCGACGACTACACGCAGGGCAGCGCGACGCTGCCGTTCCCGCGCTGGGATTTCGCGGTCGAGATGGTCGGGCCCGCGGTGTCCGACGTGCGCGCCGCGTTCGAGCTGCAGTGGCACCGGATCCAGTTCGGCCACAAGCCCTATGCGCAGTACGCGGCCGGGCTGCACGGCGGCGAAGCGTTCCCGGAGATGTTCCGGCGCTGGATGCGCAGCCACCGGTGGATCAAGGCCGGCGCGCTGCGGGTCGTGACCGAGCCGAGCGTCGCGTTCGTCGCGCGCGACAACGTCGTGAACCGCCGCGCGATCGAGAAGGCCTATCTCGCGGCGATCGGTCAGGCACGCCAGCGGATCCTGCTCGCGAATCCGTATTTCATGCCGGGCCGCAAGCTGCGCCGCGCGCTGACGGGCGCGGCACGGCGCGGCGTCGACGTGCGGGTGCTGATAGGCCGCAAGGAGTTCGCGGCGCTCGATACGGCCGTGCCGTTCCTCTATCACACGCTGCTGCGCGCGGGCGTGCGCGTCGCCGAATACGACAAGACGATCCTGCACGGCAAGGTCGCCGTGATCGACGACAACTGGGCGACGGTCGGCTCGTCGAATCTGGACGCGCTGAGCCTGATGCTGAACAATGAAGCGAACGTCGTGCTGGTGCGCTACGATGCGGTGACGAACCAGTTGCGCGACGCGATCGCCACCGCGTTCGCCGAAGGCCGGGAGATCGACGCCGCGCGCTTCGCCGCGCGCCCGCGCGTCGAGCGGCTGCTGAACTGGCTCGCGTACACCACGTATCGTGTCGTGATGAAGGCGCTGACGGTCGGCGGTTACGATTGACGCCGACTAAGTATTCGCTTCAAAAAATCTGTCCGCACGTTCGTGCGGAAAAGCCGCTCCGGTCTCGCCGGAATCGCGCAAAATAGCGGCTCGGTTAGACACCGGTTTCTAATAATTTCCTTGTTTCGCGAGCGGCCGCACTCAATAATAGTACGGCCGTTCGATTTTATTCGAACCCCCGAACGGTTACAGAAATAGCTATGCGAAAAGGCGAACAGACGCGTGCCGCGATACTCGAAGCTGCTTTGGACCTCGCCAGCCGTGACGGGCTGGAGGGGCTGACGATCGGCCTGCTGGCCGAGCGCATGCAGATGAGCAAGAGCGGCGTGTTCGCGCACTTCGGTTCGCGCGAAGACCTGCAGGTCGAGGTCGTGCGCGAGTATCACCATCGTTTCGAAAACGAGGTGTTCTTTCCGAGCCTGCGCGAGTCGCGCGGTCTGCCGCGTCTTCGGGCGATGCTGGCGCGCTGGATCGAGAAGCGCATCCAGGAGGTGACGACCGGGTGCATCTACATCAGCGGCGCAGTGGAGTACGACGACCGCCCGGACAGCCCCGTGCGCGAGCAGTTGATCGCGAGCGTGACCGCCTGGCGTGCCGCGTTGCTGCGCGCCATTTCGCAGGCGATGGAAGAAGGGCATCTGCGCACGGACACGGATCCGGAACTGATGCTCTTCGAGTTGTACAGCTTCACGCTCGGCCTGCATCACGACGCACGCTTCCTGCATTCGCCGGACGCCGTGCGCCTCACGTGGGCCGCGCTGGAAAAGACGATTGTTTCGTATCAGAGCGAGAGCCGTTAGCGGCGCGTGAACCGCCCGCCAGGAGCTCGAGCCGTTTTGCCCACCTTTGGAGAGAGTCATGGGACAGTACGCCGCGCCGCTGCGCGACATGCAATTCGTGTTGCACGAGCTTCTGAACGTCGAAGCCGAAGTCAAGCAAATGCCCAAGCATGCGGACCTCGACGCCGACACGATCAACCAGGTCCTCGAGGAAGCGGGCAAGTTCTGCTCCGAGGTACTGTTCCCGCTGAACCAGGTCGGCGACCGCGAAGGCTGCACCTATGAAGGCGACGGCGTCGTGAAGACCCCGACCGGCTTCAAGGAAGCGTATCGGCAATACGTCGAGGCCGGCTGGCCGGCGCTCGGCTGCGATCCGGAATACGGCGGCCAGGGCCTGCCCGCGTTCGTGAACAACGCACTCTACGAAATGCTGAACTCGGCGAACCAGGCATGGACGATGTATCCGGGCCTGTCGCACGGCGCGTATGAATGCCTGCACGCGCACGGCGCGCCGGAACTGCAGCAGCAATACCTGCCGAAGCTTGTGTCGGGCGAATGGACGGGCACGATGTGCCTGACCGAGCCGCACTGCGGCACCGACCTCGGCATCCTGCGTACCAAGGCCGAACCGAACGGCGACGGCTCGTACTCGATCAGCGGCACGAAGATCTTCATCTCGAGCGGCGAGCACGACATGTCGAAGAACATCGTCCACCTCGTGCTCGCGCGCCTGCCGGACGCGCCGCAAGGCACGAAGGGGATCTCGCTGTTCATCGTGCCGAAGTTCATTCCGGACGCTTCGGGCGAGCCGGGCGAACGCAACGGCATCAAGTGCGGCTCGATCGAACACAAGATGGGCATCCACGGCAATTCGACGTGCGTGATGAACCTCGACGGCGCGAAGGGCTGGATGGTCGGCGAGCCGAACAAGGGCTTGAACGCGATGTTCGTGATGATGAATGCCGCGCGCCTCGGCGTCGGCATGCAGGGCCTCGGCCTCACGGAAGTCGCGTACCAGAACTCGCTGACGTACGCGAAGGAACGCCTGCAGATGCGCTCGCTGACGGGCCCGAAGGCGCCGGACAAGCCGGCCGACCCGATCATCGTGCACCCGGACGTGCGCCGCATGCTGCTTACGCAGAAGGCCTACGCGGAAGGCGCGCGCGCGTTCACGTACTGGTCCGCGCTGCAGATCGACAAGGAACTGTCGCACGCCGACGAAGCGGTGCGCAAGGAAGCGGCCGACCTCGTCGCGCTGCTCACGCCGATCATCAAGGCGTTCCTGACCGACAACGCGTTCGAGTCGACCAACCACGCGATGCAGATCTACGGCGGCCACGGCTTCATCTCCGAGTGGGGCATGGAGCAATACGTGCGCGACGCGCGGATCAACATGATCTACGAAGGCACGAACTCGATCCAGTCGCTCGACCTGCTGGGCCGCAAGGTGCTCGGCGACATGGGCGCGAAGCTGAAGAAGTTCGGCAAGCTCGTGACGGAATTCGCGGAAGCCGAAGGCGTGAAGCCGGAAATGGCCGAGTTCATCAACCCGCTCGCCGACATCGGCGAGAAGGTGCAGAAGCTGACGATGGAAATCGGCATGAAGGCGATGCAGAACCCCGACGAAGTCGGCGCTGCGGCCGTGCCGTACCTGCGCACCGTCGGCCACCTGGTGTTCTCGTACTTCTGGGCGCGGATGGCGCGCCTCGCACTCGACAACGAAGCATCGGGGGATCCGTTCTACAAGTCGAAGCTCGCGACGGCCCGCTTCTATTTCGCGCGTCTGCTGCCCGAGACGGCATCGACGATCCGCGCCGCGCGCGCGGGTTCGAAGACGCTGATGGAAGTCGACGAATCGCTGTTCTGACGCGAGTCCGGGCGGTGCGCGTCGCGCGCCGCCCGAACGCAACGGTTCCTGGTACTCACTTCGCCGTGCAGCCCTCACATTCCGCGCTGCACGACACTATCCGGAGACATCCCGTGAGCAATTTCCTGATTCGCAAGGTCGCCGTGCTGGGCGCCGGCGTGATGGGCGCGCAGATCGCCGCGCACCTCGTCAACGCGCGCGTGCCGGTGCTGCTGTTCGACCTGCCGGCCAAGGAAGGCCCGAAAAACGCGATCGCGCTGAAGGCGATCGAGAACCTGAAGAAGCTGTCGCCCGCGCCGTTCGGCGTGAAGGACGATGCGAAGTACCTCGAGGCGGCCAACTACGAAGACGACATCGCGAAGCTGGCGGAATGCGACGTCGTGATCGAGGCGATCGCCGAGCGGATGGACTGGAAGCACGACCTGTACAAGAAGGTCGCGCCGCACATCGCGCCGAACGCGATCTTCGCGACCAACACGTCGGGCCTGTCGATCACGAAGCTGTCCGAAGGTTTCTCGGACGAGTTGAAGTCGCGCTTCTGCGGCGTGCACTTCTTCAACCCGCCGCGCTACATGCACCTCGTCGAGCTGATCCCGACCGCGCATACGCGCCCGGAGATCCTCGACCAGCTCGAAACCTTCCTGACGAGCGTCGTCGGCAAGGGCGTCGTGCGCGCGAAGGATACGCCGAACTTCATCGCGAACCGTGTCGGCATCTTCTCGATCCTCGCGGTGATCACCGAGGCCGCGAAGTTCGGCCTGCGCTTCGACGAAGTCGACGATTTGACGGGCAGCCGCCTCGGCCGCGCCAAGTCGGCGACGTTCCGCACCGCGGACGTGGTCGGCCTCGACACGATGGCGCACGTGATCAAGACGATGCAGGACAACCTCGCCGACGATCCGTTCTTCCCGGTCTACCAGACGCCTGCCGTGCTCGCCGAGCTGGTGAAGCAGGGCGCGCTCGGCCAGAAGACGGGCGGCGGTTTCTACAAGAAGGAAGGCAAGGCGATCAAGGTGCTCGACGCGAAGACGGGCACCTACGTCGATTCGGGCGCGAAGGCGGACGAAACGGTCGGCCGCATCCTGAAGCGCCCGCCGGCCGAGCGCCTGAAGCTGCTGCGCGAGACGGACCATCCGCACGCGCAGTTCCTGTGGTCGATCTTCCGCGACGTGTTCCACTACATCGGCGTGCATCTCGAATCGATCGCCGACAACGCGCGCGACGTCGATCTCGCGATCCGCTGGGGCTTCGGCTGGAACGAGGGCCCGTTCGAAGGCTGGCAGGCCGCCGGCTGGAAGCAGGTTGCCGAGTGGGTGCAGGAAGACATCGCGGCCGGCAAGGCGCTCGCGAACGTGCCGCTTCCGTCGTGGGTGCTCGAAGGCCCGGTCGCCGAGAAGGGCGGCGTGCACACGGCCGAAGGCTCGTGGGCGCCGGCATCGAAGCGCTTCGTGCCGCGTTCGGACCTCGCGGTCTACGACAAGCAGGTGTTCCGTGCGCCGCTGCTCGGCGAAGCGGGCGCCGATCCGAAGACGTACGGCAAGACGCTGTTCGAAACCGACGCGGTGCGCGCGTGGGTCGACGATCGTGCCGGCGAGGACGACGTCGTGATCGTGTCGTTCAAGTCGAAGATGAACACGATCGGACCGAGCGTGATCGACGGCCTCGTGCAGGCGATCGAACTCGCGGAGAAGGACTACAAGGGCGTGGTGATCTGGCAGCCGACGTCGCTGAAGCTCGGCACGCCGGGCGGCCCGTTCTCGGCCGGCGCGAACCTCGAGGAGGCGATGCCCGCGTTCATGATGGGCGGCGCAAAGGGCATCGAGCCGTTCGTGAAGAAGTTCCAGGAAGGCATGCTGCGCGTGAAGTACGCGAACGTGCCGGTGGTGGTGGCCGTGTCGGGCATCGCGCTCGGCGGCGGGTGCGAGCTGATGCTGCACAGCGCGAAGCGTGTCGTGCACGTCGAGAGCTACATCGGTCTCGTCGAAGTGGGCGTCGGCCTCGTGCCGGCGGGCGGCGGCCTGAAGGAAGCGGCGCTGCGCGCGGCGGACGCCGCGACGGCCGCGAACGCGACCACCGACATCCTGAAGTTCGTCACGAAGTCGTTCGAGAACGCGGCGATGGCGAAGGTGTCGGCGTCCGCGCACGACGCACGCGCGATGGGTTACGTGAAGCCGTCCGACACGATCGTCTTCAACGTGTTCGAACTGCTCGACACCGCGAAGAAGGAAGCGCGTGCGCTGGCCGCCGTCGGCTACCGTGCGCCGCTGCGTGCGAAGGACGTGCCGGTGGCAGGCCGCTCGGCGATCGCGACGATCAAGGCATCGCTCGTCAACATGCGCGACGGCCGCTTCATCAGCGACCACGACTACCTGATCGCGAGCCGCATCGCCGAAGCGGTGTGCGGCGGCGACGTCGAAGCCGGCAGCCTCGTCGACGAGCAGTGGCTGCTCGCGCTGGAGCGCCGTGCGTTCGTCGAGTTGCTCGGCACGCAGAAGACGCAGGAACGGATCATGGGCATGTTGCAGACCGGCAAGCCGGTGCGTAACTGAGCGAGCGGACAGAGCGGACAAGGAGTCTGAAATGAGCAAACAATTGCAAGACGCATACATCGTCGCCGCCAGCCGCACGCCGATCGGCAAGGCTCCGCGCGGTGTGTTCAAGAACACGCGGCCGGACGAGCTGCTGGTCCACGCGATCAAGTCGGCGGTCGCGCAGGTGCCCGGCTTCGACACGAAGCTGATCGAGGACGCGATCATCGGCTGCGCGATTCCGGAAGCCGAGCAGGGCCTGAACGTCGCGCGCATGGGCGCGCTGCTCGCCGGCCTGCCGCAGACGGTCGGCGGCGTGACGGTCAACCGCTTCTGCGCGTCGGGCATCACCGCGCTGGCGATGGCGGCCGACCGGATCCGCGTCGGCGAATCGGACGCGATCTTCGCGGGCGGCTGCGAGTCGATGAGCATGGTGCCGATGATGGGCAACAAGCCGTCGATGTCGCCGCACATCTTCGATCGCAACGAAGATTTCGGCATCGCGTACGGGATGGGCCTGACGGCCGAGCGCGTCGCCGAGCAGTGGAAGGTGAGCCGCGAGGACCAGGACGCGTTCTCGGTCGAGTCGCACCGCAAGGCGCTCGCCGCGCAGCAGGCCGGCGAGTTCAACGACGAGATCGCCGCCTACACGATCACCGAGCGCTTCCCGAACCTCGCGACCGGCGAAATCGACGTGAAGACGCGCGAGATCAAGCTCGACGAAGGTCCGCGCGCGGATACGTCGATCGAAGGCCTCGCGAAGCTGCGCACGGTATTCGCGAACAAGGGCTCGGTCACGGCCGGCAACAGCTCGCAGACGTCGGACGGCGCCGGCGCGCTGCTCGTCGTGTCGGAGAAAGTGCTGAAGGCGTTCAACCTGACGCCGCTCGCGCGCTTCGTGAGCTTCGCGGTGCGCGGCGTGCCGCCGGAAATCATGGGCATCGGCCCGAAGGAAGCGATTCCGGCCGCGTTGAAGGCCGCCGGCCTGAAGCAGGACGATCTCGACTGGATCGAGCTGAACGAAGCGTTCGCCGCCCAATCGCTGGCGGTGATGCGCGACCTCGGCCTCGATCCGTCGAAGGTCAACCCGATGGGCGGCGCGATCGCACTGGGCCACCCGCTCGGCGCGACCGGCGCGATCCGCGCGGCGACCGTCGTGCACGGCCTGCGCCGCCGCAACCTGAAGTACGGGATGGTCACGATGTGCGTCGGCACCGGCATGGGCGCCGCGGGCATCATCGAACGCCTGTAAGCGGGACGCGACGAAAAGCGACGACGGTGCGCGGGCCACGAGCTCGCGCACCGTTTTTTATTCCGGTAGAGGACAGTTCAAGGAGACGGTTGTGGCCGACATTCAAGTGGAGCGCGCCGACGGCGTGATGACGATCACGATCGCGCGCCCGGCGAAGAAGAACGCGCTGACGGCGGCGATGTACCAGACGATGGCCGATGCGCTCGCCGACGCGCAGGAAGACAAGGCGGTCCGCGTGATCCTGCTGCGCGGCAGCGACGGCAATTTCAGCGCGGGGAACGATCTCGAGGATTTCCTGAAGTCGCCGCCGAAGGACGATACCGCGTCGGTCTTCCAGTTTCTGGCGCGGATCAGCAGCGCGAGCAAGCCGATCGTGGCGGCGGTGCCGGGCATCGCGGTGGGCGTCGGCGTGACGATGCTGCTGCACTGCGATCTGGTCTACGCGGCCGATACCGCGACGTTCTCGCTGCCGTTCGCGCAGCTCGGGCTGTGCCCGGAAGCCGCGTCGAGCGCGCTGCTGCCGCGCCTGGCCGGCCATCAGGTCGCCGCCGAGAAGCTGTTGCTCGGCGAAGCGTTCGACGCGCTGGAGGCGCACCGGATCGGCATCGTCAATCGCGTGCTGCCGGCGGCCGAACTCGACGCATTCGCGGCGAAGCAGGCGGCGAAGCTGGCGGCGTTGCCTGCGGCATCGCTGCGTGTGACGAAGGCGCTGTTGAAGGATACGGGCGGCGTGGCGACGCCCGCGCGGATGGCCGAGGAGGCGCGCCACTTCGCCGCGATGCTGCGCGCGCCGGAAGCGCGCGAGGCGATGACGGCGTTCTTCGAGAAGCGCAAGCCGGATTTCCGTCAGTTCGACTGATGGAGCGGGCCGCGCCGGCGGCGGATCGCCGGCGCGCGATTGCGATCAGGCCGTGCCGTAGTCGACGTGGCCCGTTTCGCGGCAGAAGCTGACGAGCCGCAAGCCGGCCGCCTTCGCGATCTCGATCGCGAGCGACGACGGTGCGGAGATGGTCGCGACCAGCGGGATGCCGACCCGCGCGGCCTTGCGTACGAGCTCGTAGCTCGCGCGGCTCGACAGGAACACGAAGCCGTCGGTGGTGTCGGCGCGCGACAGCACGAGCGAGCCGATCAGCTTGTCGAGCGCATTGTGGCGGCCGACGTCCTCGAAGGCCATCCGGATCGCGCCTGTTGCGTCGCACCACGCGGCCGCATGCAGGCCGCCGGTCAGTTTCGTGAGCGCCTGGTGTGCCGGCAGCGCATGCGCGGCACGCGCGAGCGCGTCGGGCGCGAGGCGCGCGAGAAAGCCGGTATCGGGCACGCGTTCGGGCGCAAGGTCGAGCAGGTCGATGCTTTCGATGCCGCAGACGCCGCAGCCCGTGCGCCCCGCGAGCGCGCGGCGCCGGTCCTTCAGCGCGGCGAACGCCTGCTGGACGACTTCCAGGTGGACTTCCGCATGCGGCAGCGGCGCGTCGGCGTGCAGGATCACCTCGATGTCCTTGATGTCGCTGCCGCGCGCAACGATCCCTTCCGAGATCGCGAAGCCGACCGCGAACGCTTCGAGGTCGCATGGCGTACACATCATCACTGCGTGCGAGATGCCGTTGAAGACGAGTGCGACCGGCCATTCCTGGCCGACGAAGTCGTGCGCGGTCTGGACCGCGCCGCCGCGCGTGCGGCTCACGGGCAGCTCGATCGCGCCGCGCGGTTCATCGCGAAGTTCGTCGCGCGGTTCGTCTGATTGGGTCGGATTCACGAGCACTCCCGTTGATTCGAAGCACGGCCGGCGACGATCGTGCCGCCACCCGCGCGCAGAGGTTCTAAAATACCTCAGGCAAGCCGGCCGCGCCGGCATCCGCCACGTCAGGTAACGACCATGGGACTCAGCGACGCTCCGTTGCTCTTCAACTTCGAACACGATTCGTCGGAAAACTTCACGTATATCCCGATGATCGTGCGTTTCAATCTCGATCGCTTCGGGCTGCGGATTTCGCTCGAACAGTGGCAACTGCTGCCGCTCGAGGACCGCAAGCTGCTCGCGCGCTTTCCGGCCGACGACGACACCGCGATCGAGCCCAACTTCGATCACGCGCTGTTCGAAATGCTGCGCACGCACGCCGATCTGGAGCCGTCATGGTTCCAGCCGGACGAGCAGCCGGCCTGGCGCGTCGTCGATACGGTGCCGGAGTCGCTCGTGGAGCAGAGCGCGCTGGCCGGGCTGCCGGCGCCCGCGCTCGTGCAGTGGCAGCGGCTCGCACCGTTCCAGCGCTACGTGCTCGTCAAGCTGTCGCGCAAGCCGACGCTGAATCACGATTTCCTGCCCGCGATGCGGGAGTTCGGGCTGACGGCCACGCACTGACGGCCGCCTGCCGCGCTGCGACGGCGCCTGCCCGTCAGAGCGGCGGCAGTTGCCGCGGCTTGCGGTCGGAGCCGGTCGCGACGTACGTGAGCGTCGCTTCGGTCACCTTCACGACTTCGCCCATGAGGCGCATGCGCTGGGCGTACACCTCGACGTCGACCGTGATCGACGTATTGCCGGTGCGCATGATGGTGGCGTAGAAGCTCAGCAGGTCGCCGACGAATACCGGTTGCTTGAACACGAACGAGTTGACCGCGACCGTCGCGACACGGCCGTTCGCGCGCTGGCTCGCGGGAATCGAGCCGGCGATGTCGACCTGCGACATGATCCAGCCGCCGAACACGTCGCCGTGAACGTTCGCGTCGTGCGGTTGCGGGACGACGCGCAGCGCGGGCTGCTTCTGCGGGAGATCGAGGGTCGAATCGGTCATGGCGGGGGCTTTCATCCTGTAATAAATGGGCCGCCGCGCGCAGCCCGGCCGGCGAGGGCGCCGGCAGCGGCGCGAAGCGGCTTCTGCGACAATACAACGTTCGCAAATTGTACGAGAAAGCGCGCGAGCCGGCCGCCGATACGCGCGTCCGGTGTCGCCGCACAACCCTTCCCTCCATGCGCCGATTTCCCGCTTCCGGCGAGCCCGCGCCGGCTTCGACCGGGCCTCGCAACGACTGGCAGACCATCCGGTCGCTGCTGCCGTACCTGACCACCTACAAATGGCGCGTCGCGCTCGCGCTCGGCTGCCTGATCGGTGCGAAGGTCGCGAACCTCGGCGTGCCGGTCGTGATGAAGCGCATCGTCGACCATCTGTCCTACGTGCAGCAGCTCACCGCGCTCGGCCGTGCCGAGCAGTCGGCCGGCATCGTGCTCGCGGGCGGCGTCGGGCTCCTGGTTCTCGCGTATGCGCTCGTGCGGCTGTCGACGTCGCTCTTCACCGAGCTGCGCGAAATCCTGTTCTCGAAGGTCACCGAGAGCGCGGTGCGCCAGCTCGCGCTGCAGGTGTTCCGGCATCTGCACGGGCTGTCGCTGCGGTTTCACCTCGAACGCCAGACGGGCGGCATGTCGCGCGACATCGAGCGCGGCACGCGCGGCATCCAGCAACTGATTTCGTATTCGCTGTACAGCATCCTGCCGACGCTCGTCGAGGTCGGGCTCGTGCTCGGCTTCTTCGTGGTCAAGTACGAGGCCTACTACGCATACGTGACGTTCGCGGCGCTGGTCACGTACATCGTGTTCACCGTGAAGGTCACCAACTGGCGCACGCACTTTCGCCGCACGATGAACGAACTCGATTCGCGCGCGAACTCGCGGGCAATCGACTCGCTGATCAACTACGAGACGGTGAAGTACTTCGGCAACGAGGAGTGGGAGGCGCAGCGCTACGACGAGAACCTGAAGCGCTACCGGAAGGCCGCGATCCGCTCGCAGAACTCGCTGTCGGTGCTGAACTTCGGCCAGCAGGCAATCATCGGCACGGGGCTCGTGTTCATCCTGTGGCGCGCGACCCAGGGCGTGCTCGCAGGCAAGCTGACGCTCGGCGATCTCGTGCTGATCAACACGTTCATGCTGCAGCTGTACATTCCGCTGAACTTCCTCGGCGTCGTCTATCGCGAGCTGAAGCAGAGCCTGACCGACATGGACCGGATGTTCGGGCTGCTGTCGGCGCCGAAGGAGGTGGCCGATCGGCCCGATGCGCCGCCGCTCGCGGTGGCCGGCGCGCAGGTGCGTTTCGAGCACGTGAACTTCGCGTACGAGCCGTCGCGGCAGATCCTGCACGACGTGACGTTTACGATCGATGCCGGCACGACGACCGCGGTGGTCGGCCACAGCGGTTCGGGGAAGTCGACGCTGTCGCGGCTGCTGTTCCGCTTCTACGATCTCGATCGGCAGGCGGGCGGCGCGATCCGGATCGACGGCCAGGATATCCGCGACGTCACTCAGGAATCGCTGCGTGCATCGATCGGGATCGTGCCGCAGGACACCGTGCTGTTCAACGACTCGATCTACTACAACATCGCGTACGGCCGGCCGACCGCGACCCGCGACGAGGTGGTCGCGGCCGCGCGCGCCGCGCACATCCACGATTTCATCGAAAGTCTGCCGAAGGGCTATGACACGCCGGTCGGCGAGCGCGGGCTGAAGCTGTCGGGCGGCGAGAAGCAGCGCGTCGCGATCGCGCGCACGCTGCTGAAGGATCCGCCGGTGCTGCTGTTCGACGAAGCGACGTCGGCGCTCGATTCGCGCTCGGAACGCGCGATCCAGCACGAACTCGACCAGATCGCGCGGCATCGCACGACGCTCGTGATCGCTCACCGGCTGTCGACGGTCGTGCACGCGCAGCAGATCCTCGTGATGGACCACGGGCGGATCGTCGAGCGCGGCACGCACGACGAACTCGTGCGCGCCGACGGGCTGTATGCGCAGATGTGGGCGCTGCAGCAGCAACGCGCGGCGGCCGGCGGAGAAGAGGCCGAGGCCGCGTGAGTGCGGGTGTCGCACGAGGCGGTGCGCGGCCCGGGCGGGCGGGTTGCCGGCTGTCCGGCAGCGTGGCGGCGGCACGGCCGGGTGAACCGGCGGGGCGTTCGCTCCACTCGATTCCGGATCGGTTCGCGGCCGGTTGACCGGGCGCCGTCGTCGACCCGTCAGCCCATCGGCCCATCGGCCGCCGCGCCGGCGAACCGGCAGTCAGCCGCGAAACGATCAGCCCGCGGCGGCGCGCAGCCGCGCGTCGAGTTCGCCGAGCTGCGCGGGCGTGCCGACGTTCTCCCAGATTCCTTCGTACAGTTCGCCGCTCGCGTGGCCGGCTTCGATCGCCGCGCGATAGTACGGCGTCAGCGCGCGCCGCGTGCCGGGCGCCAGGTCGCGGAACATCCGCGTGTCGTACAGGCCGATGTTGCCGAACGTGAAGCGCGCGGCGCCGTCGAGCGCGAGACGGCTGTCGTCGCCGAGCGCGAAGTCGCCGGCCGGATGGAACGGCGGGTTCGGCACCATCACGAGGTGCATTGCCGGCGTATCGAGCACGGCCATCCGGGCGGCGCGCGGTGCGAGCGTCCGGTAGTCGAACGCGCAGTACACGTCGCCGCTGACGGCCGCGAACACGGCCGGCTGGCCGTCGCGCTCGAGCAGCGGCAGCGCCTGCGCGATGCCGCCGGCGGTTTCCAGCGCTTCGCCCTCGGCCGAATACGCGAGCCGCACGCCCCAGCGCGAACCGTCGCCGAGCGCGGTTTCGATCTGCTCGCCGAGCCATGCGTGGTTGATCACGATGGTCTCGATGCCCGCACGCGCGAGCGCCTCGATCTGCCACACGATCAGCGGCTTGCCGCCGGCTTCGAGCAGCGGCTTCGGGCGGGTGTCGGTCAGCGGGCGCATCCGTTCGCCGCGCCCGGCGGCGAAAATCATCGCCGTGGTCAGGGTAGTGCTCATGTTCGACTGGGTGTGAGGACGCTCAGAACGTATAGCCGACGTCGGCCGGTGCGTTGCCCTCGAACTCGTCGAGCAGCTTCGCGAACGGCCCGAGCGGGCGGTAGCGCAGCGCGACCTTGCGCGCATACGCGAGGAAGCGCGGCAGGTCGTTCAGATAATGCGGCTTGCCGTCGCGGTAGTTGATGCGCGCGAACAGGCCGAGGATCTTGATATGGCGTTGCAGCCCCATCCATTCCAGCTGACGGTAGAACTCGCCGAAGTCGGGATCGACCGGCAGGCCGGCCTTTTTGGCCTTTTCCCAGTAGTACGCGAAGCAGTCGAGCTCGAACTCCTCGTCCCAACTGACGAATGCGTCGCGCAGCAGCGACACGACGTCGTACGTCAGCGGCCCGTACACGGCATCCTGGAAGTCGAGCACGCCCGGGTTCGGCTCGCACACCATCAGGTTGCGCGGCATGAAGTCGCGCAGCATGAAGCCCTGCGGCTGCGCGTGCGCGCTCGCGACCAGCAGCGCGAACGTGCGGTCGAGCGTGCCGCGCATCGCGTCGGTGACGGGCTTGCCGAGGTGGCGGCCGACGAACCATTCGGGCAGCAGCTCCATTTCGCGGCGCAGGAACGCTTCGTCGAACGGCGGCAGCACGTCGGGCTTCGACGTGAGCTGGAAGCGGATCAGCGCATCGAGCGCGGCGCGCATCAGGGCTCGCGCGGCGGCCGGATCGGCCGGATCGAGCACCGAGATGTACGACGTGCGGCCGAGGTCGGTCACGAGCATGAAGCCCGCGTCGAAATCGTGGGCCAGCACGTCCGGCACGTGGTCGCCGGCCGCGGCGAGCAGCTGCGCGACCTGGACGAACTCGCGGCACTTCTCGGGCGGCGGCGCATCGACCGCGATCAGCGTGCCGCCGGTGCTGGCGGCCGACGCGACGCGGAAATAGCGGCGGAAACTGGCGTCCGACGAGGCGGGCGCGAGCGTCGACAGGTCGAGGGCATACCGCTCGGCGAGCGGGTGCAGCCACGCGGTGAGCGCTTCGAGGCGGGCGTCGGGCTGGGATGCGGCGGATGGGGGCGTCATGAAACTCGGCGGAGGGGGGAACGTCTTGCCATATAATACCCCACGACTTTTTTGACGCGCCCCGCGTCAGCTTCCGCCGTGCAGGCCCGCCGCCTGTCGCGCCGTCCGCCCGATCGCCTCCCCGGTTTGCGAAGAGCCGCAGTCGCGGCTCGACGGCGCGGCCCGCCGCGCGCGAAGGTGCCGTGCAGATGCGGCTGACAAGGGGCGATTCGCCAAACGATAGATGCCGCCCAAACCGCTATTCCCGAATGTTTTCCCCGGTGACGGGGCGCCGCGCAAACGGCGGCTCGCGCTCGCGCTGCTGGCCGTGCCCGGCCTCGTGCCGGCCGTGTCGTACGCGCAGCTGTCGGGTGCGGCTGCGCAGCCGCAGCCGCTCGACTCGCCGTGGGATCTGCGTCTCGCGCCCCAGCTCGAGGATCATCCGCTGAAGGACGGCGCGAAGCCGGCCGCCTTCGTGATCGCCGACCATACGAGCGGCACCGCCGAGCAGGACCTCGCCGCGAAGGGTTCGGCCGAGCTGCGGCGCGGCGACGCCGTCGTGAAGGCCGACGCGATCCACTACGATCAGGATACCGACATGGCCGATGCGTACGGCCAGGTCAAGGTGGTCAATGGCGGTACGTCGTTCGCGGGCCCCGAGGCGCACCTGAAGATCGAGGCGAGCCAGGGCTTCATGACCGCGCCGAAGTATCACTTCAACGTGACGGGCGGGTCGGGCAGCGCGGAGCGCGTCGACATGGTCGACAACGAGCGCTCGGTGTTCGTCAACGGCACGTATACGGCGTGCCAGTGCTCGACGAACCCCGCGTGGTACATCAAGGGCAGCCGCTTCGATTTCGATACGGGCGCCGACGAGGGCACCGCGCGCAACGGCGTGCTGTTCTTCCAGGGCGTGCCGATCTTCGCGAGCCCGTGGATGACGTTCCCGCTGTCGGGCGAGCGGCGCAGCGGCCTGCTGCCGCCGACGTTCTCGATGAACTCGAACAACGGCTTCGAGCTGTCGCTGCCGTACTACTTCAACATCGCGCCGAACCGCGACCTCACGCTCACGCCGCGCATCATCTCGCGGCGCGGCGTGATGGCCGAAGCGACGTTCCGTTACCTGTCGCCGTCGTATTCGGGCACGTTTACGGCCAATTACCTGCCGGATGACCGGCTCGCGCACCGCAACCGCTACGCGATCTACTGGCAGCACCAGCAGAATTTCGGCGGCGGCTTCGGCGGCTACGTCTACTTCAACAAGGTCTCGGACAACACGTATCCCGAAGACCTCGGGTCGGCGAACCAGTTCATCAACGGCACGCAGACGCTGTACCAGCAGGAAGCCGGCCTCACGTACAACAACGGCCCGTGGTCGGTGCTCGCGCGCTACCAGCACTGGCAGACGCTGCCGCCGTCGATCGCGCCGTACAGCCGCGAGCCGCAGTTGAACGTGAAGTACACGAAGTACAACGTCGGCGGCTTCGACTTCGGCGCGGAAGCCGACTATTCGCGGTTTCGCATCACGACCGCCGATGCGACCCAGGGCGACCGGATCGTCTTCAACCCGTACATCTCGTACGGCGTGTACGGCCCCGGCTACTTCGCCGTGCCGAAGGTCCAGTACCACTTCGCGTCGTACGACCTGAACTACCTGTCGTCGACCACGCCGAACAGCCCGAAGCGTTTCACCGAGTCGATCCCGACCGTGAGCTTCGATTCGGGCCTGATCTTCGATCGTTCGGTGCGCCTGTTCGGCCAGGACTTCATCCAGACCCTCGAGCCGCGCCTGTACTACGTGTACACGCCGTATCGCGACCAGTCCAACGCGCCGCTGTTCGACACCGCGGAATCGGACTTCGGCCTCGCGGAGATCTACCAGCCGAACACGTACGTCGGTAACGACCGGATCGCCGATGCGAACCGGATCACGGCCGGCCTGACGTCGCGCTTCATCGATCCGCGCACCGGCGACGAGCGCGCGCGCTTCGTGATCGCGCAGCAGTACTACTTCGCCGATCAGCGCGTCACGCTGAACCCCGGGCAGAGCGCCGTGCTGGCGCGTCACTCGGACCTGATCGTCGGCGCCGCGCTGAAGCTCGGCTCGGGCTTCATGTCGGAAACGGCGTTCCAGTACAACCAGAACAACAACCAGCTCGTGAAGTCGAGCGTCGGTTTCGGCTACAGCCCGGGCGAGCGCCGCGTGATCAACGTCGGCTACCGCTATACGCGCGCGAACACCACGCTCGACAACCAGCCGATCAACCAGTTCCTGGTGTCCGCGCAATGGCCGCTCACGCGCCGCCTGTATGCGATCGGCCGTTTCAACTACGACCTCGCCGGAGATCGCGTGGTCGACGGTCTGGTCGGCTTACAATACGACGCGGATTGCTGGGCGCTCGGAGTCGGGGTGCAGCGGGCCGCGAACGGCATCAATTCGTCGGGACAGCAGAACTCGTCGACGCGATTCATGATGCAACTGACGCTCAAGGGCTTGTCGACCGTCGACAACGGCCTCGTGTCCGCATTCCGCGCCGGGGTGCCGGGCTACACGCCGTTGCCGCCGCCGCCGCCGCCGATGTCCCGCTTCAGCAACTACGAGTAACGCCGGCATGTCTGCACCGGTCAGCACGATTTCAATGGAGTTTCAGTGGCAATGAAGAAAACCCTTCGTTTCGCGGCAGTCGTGTCCAGCCTCGCCGCGTCCGCCGCGCTGCTCGCCGCCGCGCCGGCCGCGGCGCAGGCGCTCGGTTCGCAAGGTGCGCAGCTCGCCGACGAAGTCGTCGCGGTCGTCAACAACGACGTGATCACGGGCCGCGAACTCGACCAGCGCGTGGGCCTGATCGCACGCCGGCTGCAGCAGCAGAACGCGCCGGTGCCGCCGGCCGACCAGTTGCGCGCGCAGGTGCTGAACCAGATGGTGCTCGAACGTATCCAGGTGCAGAAGGCCAAGGACGACGGGATCCGCATCGACGATGCGACCGTGCAGGCCACGCTGCAGCGCCTCGCGCAGGCGAACGGGATGACGCTCGACCAGTACCGCGCGCGTCTCGAGGCGCAAGGCGTGCCCTGGAGCATCTTCACGAACGACGCGCGCACCGAGCTGATGCTGTCGAAGCTGCGCGAGCGCGAGGTCGACGGCAAGATCACGGTGTCGGACGCCGAGGTCGCGAACTACATTGCGAGCCAGCGCGGGCCGAACGCGTCGCAGCAGCAGGACCTGCGCTTCCAGCACATCTTCATCAAGGCGCCCACCAACGCGCCGCAGGCCGATATCGAAGCCGCGCAGAAGAAGGCCGAAGCGCTGCTGCAGCAGGCGAAGTCGGGCGCCGATTTCGAGCGGCTCGCAAAGAACAACTCCGAAGCGAACGACGCGAAGAAGGGCGGCGATCTCGGCTTCAAGGCGCCGAGCGCGCTGCCGGCCGAGGTCGTCGACGCCGCGTCGAAGCTGCGCCCGGGCCAGGTCAACCCGACGCTGATCCGCGTGCCGGACGGCTTCGAGATCGTGCGTCTCGTCGACCGCCGCCAGAGCCAGGGCGCGAGCGCCGCGGCGCCGAAGATCGTCCAGACGCACGTGCGCCACATCCTGCTGCGCGTCGGCGAAGGCAAGTCGGAAGGCCAGGCGCGTCAGCAACTGGTCGACATCCGCAACCAGGTCGAGGCCGGCGGCGATTTCGCGAAGTTCGCGCGCACCTACTCGCAGGACGGTTCGGCCTCGCAGGGCGGCGATCTCGGCTGGATCAGCCCGGGCGAGACCGTGCCGGAATTCGAGCGCGCGATGAACAACCTGCAGGACGGCCAGATCAGCCAGCCGATTCGTACCGAATACGGCTACCACCTGATCCAGGTGCTGAACCGCCGCGAGGCGGAAGGGTCGGTGCAGCAGCAGATGGACATCGCCCGTCAGGCGATCGGCCAGCGCAAGGCCGAACAGGCGTATGCCGACTGGCTGCGCGAACTGCGCGATTCGTCGTACGTGCAGTACAAGATCGGCGGCGTCGGCCCGGCGAACTGAGCGAGCATCGGATGACCACGCCCGCGCTGCAGATCGCGATCACGACCGGCGAACCCGCGGGGGTCGGCCCGGAGCTGACCGTGCAGGCGCTGCGTGACGCCGCGCAGCGCTGGCCCGACGCGCATTTCACCGTGCTCGGCGATGCGGCGCTGCTCGACGCGCGGGCGGCGGCGGTCGGCGCTGGCCCGGCCGCGCTGGCCGCATTGGCCGGCAGCACGCAGGTGTCGGTCGCGCATCATGCGCTGGCCGTGCCCGCGCAGGCGGGCAAGCTCGACGCGGCGAACGGCCGCTACGTGCTCGGGCTGCTCGACGCGGCGATCGACGGCGCGCTGGCGGGCCGGTACGACGCGATCGTCACCGCGCCGCTGCAGAAGAGCACGATCAACGATGCGGGCGTGCCATTCACCGGGCATACCGAATACCTGGCCGAACGCACGCATACGCCGCGCGTCGTGATGATGCTGGCGGGCACCGGCGACCGGCCGTTGCGCGTCGCGCTCGCGACCACGCACCTGCCGCTGAAGGACGTATCGGCCGCGCTGACGATCGACGGGCTCGTCGAGACGCTCGCGATCATCGATCGCGACCTGCGGCGCGACTTCGGTCTTGCCGCGCCGCGCATCCTCGTGACGGGCCTGAACCCGCACGCGGGCGAGAACGGTTATCTCGGCCGCGAGGAGATCGACGTGATTTCGCCGGCGCTGGCCCGCGCGAACGCGCAGCGCATCGACGCGCGCGGCCCGTATCCGGCCGACACGCTGTTCCAGCCGCGCCATCTGGCCGACGCCGATTGCGTGCTCGCGATGTTCCATGACCAGGGCCTGCCCGTGCTGAAGTACGCGACGTTCGGCGAGGGCATCAACGTGACGCTCGGGCTGCCGATCATCCGTACGTCGGTCGATCACGGCACCGCGCTCGATCTGGCCGGCACGGGCCGCGCGGATCCGGGCAGCATGATCGCCGCGCTCGACACGGCCGTCACGATGGCGCGCCATCGCCGCGCAGCCTGACGCTGCCGGTTTTACCCCATTCGTCGTATTTTTCGTTTTACTGAGTCGATGTCGAACAGCAGACAGCACCAAGGCCATTTCGCGCGCAAGCGCTTCGGGCAGAACTTCCTCGTCGATCACGGCGTGATCGACTCGATCGTCGCGACGATCGGCCCCGCGCGCGGCCAGCGGATGGTCGAGATCGGCCCCGGGCTCGGCGCGCTGACCGGGCCGCTGATCGAGCGTCTCGCGACGCCCGAGTCGCCGCTGCACGCGGTCGAGCTCGACCGCGACCTGATCGGGCGCCTGCAGCAACGCTTCGGCGCGCTGCTGGAGCTGCACGCGGGCGACGCGCTCGCGTTCGACTTCCGTTCGCTCGCGTCGCCTGGCGACAAGCCGTCGCTCCGGATCGTCGGCAACCTGCCGTACAACATTTCCAGCCCGCTGCTGTTTCATCTGATGACGTTCGCCGATGCGGTCATCGACCAGCATTTCATGCTGCAGAACGAAGTCGTCGAGCGGATGGTCGCGGAGCCGGGCACGAAGGCGTTTTCGCGATTGTCGGTGATGCTGCAGTACCGCTACGTGATGGAAAAGATGCTTGACGTGCCGCCGGAATCGTTCCAGCCGCCGCCGAAGGTCGATTCGGCGATCGTCCGGATGATTCCGTACGAGCCGCACGAACTGCCGGACGTCGACCCGGTGCTGCTCGGCGAAATCGTCACGGCCGCGTTCTCGCAGCGCCGCAAGATGCTGCGCAATACGCTCGGCGATTACCGCGAGACCATCGATTTCGATGCGCTCGGCTTCGATCTCGCGCGCCGTGCGGAGGACGTGAGCGTGGCCGAATACGTCGGCGTCGCACAGGTGCTTGCGGCGCGGCGCAAGGCCGGATGACGCGCGTGGCGCGAGCCGTCGACCGTATCGAAGAGGCTGCCTGACCGGCAGCTTTTTTATTGCCCGCGCGTCTTGCGCCGGTCGTCACGTCCGCCGGCGCGGCGGCGCGTTGACGAGCGCGATGCCGGTCAGCACCAGCGCGGCCGCGGACATGAAGCGCCAGCCGACCGTTTCGCCGAGCAGCAGCACGCCGAACGCGACGCCGAACAGCGGCGACAGGAACGTGAACACGGACAGCCGGGACGCGCTGTAGCGCGTCAGCAGCCAGAACCACGACAGGTAGCTGACGAACGCGACGATCACCGACTGGTACGCGAGACTCGCCAGCGCGATCGGCGTGACCCGCACGAACGACACCTGGCCGAACAGCGCGGCGAGCGCGACCAGTACGACCGCCGATACCGCGAGCTGGTAGAACAGCGTCTTGCTCGCGCTGGCCCGCGCGAGCGCCGTCGAGCGTACGACCACCGTCGTCGCGGCCCACATCGCACCGCCGAGGATCCCGAGCGCGTCGCCGGCGAGCCCGGCCAGCACGGATGCGCCGGGCGCGCGCGGCTTCAGGAAACCGTCCGCGAACGCGAGCGCGATGCCGGCGAATGCGAGGCCGACGCCGGCCCATTGCGTGCGCTGCAGCCGCTCGCCCGGTGCGAACAGGTGCAGGCCGAGCGCGGTGAAGCAGGGCGCCGTGTACAGAAAGATCGCCATGTGCGACGCGCTCGTGAGCGTCAGCCCGAAGAACACGCAGACGAATTCGCCGGCGAACAGCGCACCGGCCGCGAGCCCCGCGCCGAATGTGCCGTCCGCCTGAAACAGCGGCGTGCCGCGCGTGCGGGCCCAGCCCCAGAGCAGCATCGCGGCGATCACCGAGCGTAGCCCGGCCTGGAACATCGGCGCGATCGCGGCGTTCGTGCTCTTGATCGCGACCTGCTGGAAGCCCCAGATCGCGCACAGCAGCAGCATCAGGCCGACGGCGCGCGTGTCGAGCGCGCGGCGCACGGGGGCGGCGGCAAGCGCGGTCATCGGCGAACCTCGCGGGTGCGGTACGGCGACGACGAGGTCAGGCGGGCGGCGCGTCCGGCGCGCTCGGATCGGCGGTTTCGCACGGCAGTGGGACGTAGGGAAGAGTGGGTGGTCGCGGTCGGGCGGCGGCATGCATGCCCGCTTTTGGTGCGAAGTAGAAGGATGTTACCCGATCGGCGTGGGGGCCGGGCGAGCCGGGTCGTGCCGTTTTCCGCCGCGGCGCTCGTGCTCGCGAGGGGCCAACCGATGCGCCGCATCGGCCACGCATTGGCTCGGCGCGCCCGGCTAAGCGCCCCAGCCAGGCGCCCCAACTAGGCGCTCCGGCGCCGCCAGCGAAATACACCCGACTCCGGTAGAATTTCCGGCTCTGGAAAGTCCCCACAGGAGTACAACACATGCGTTTGCTGCATACGATGCTGCGAGTCGGCGATCTCGACCGCTCGATCAAGTTCTACACCGAGTTGCTCGGCATGAAGCTGCTGCGCCGCGAGGATTATCCGGAAGGCAAGTTCACGCTCGCGTTCGTCGGCTACGAAGACGAGAGCACGGGCACCGTGATCGAGCTGACTCACAACTGGGAGACGCCGTCCTACGATCTCGGCAACGGCTTCGGCCATCTGGCGGTGGCGGTCGACGATGCATACGCGGCCTGCGAGAAGATCAAGGCGCAAGGCGGCAAGGTCACGCGCGAGGCGGGCCCGATGAAGCACGGCACGACCGTGATCGCGTTCGTCGAGGATCCGGACGGCTACAAGATCGAGTTCATCCAGAAGAAGTAAGCGGCGGATGAACCGGGCTGCGGCGTGCGACGTGCGCCGCAGCAGCGAAACAGGGCGGTGCGGGGTAACCCGCACCGCCCTGTTTCGTTGGCGGCCAAGCCGCGCGTGTCAGAGCGACGGCAGCAGTTCGGGCGGGTGATGCTTGAGCGTGTGCCGCGCTTCGCGGAACTCGGGGAAGATCGATTCGACGGTCTGCCAGAAGGCCGGGCTGTGGTTCATCTCGCGCAGGTGCGACAGCTCGTGCGCGACGACGTAGTCGATGATCGACATCGGAAAATGGATCAGCCGCCAGTTCAGGCGGATCTTGCCGTCGCTCGAGCAACTGCCCCAACGCGTCGCGGCCGACGACAGCGCGTACATCGAATACGTGACGCCGAGCTTTTCCGCGTAGACCACGAGGCGTTCACCGAAGATGCGTTTCGCTTCGCCTTGCAGCCAGCCCTGCACGCGATCCTTGATCTGCTGCATGTCGGCCTGCACGGGCAGCGGCAGCGACAGACGCAGCGCATCGGCATCGAAGGCGACGGCGCCCGCGCCGAGCGCGATCGTCACCGTCTTGCCGAGATACGGCAGTTGCGCGCCGTCGCGCCAGTCGATCTGCGGCAGCGCGCGCTGCTCGGTGCGCGTCTTCCACTCCGCGAGCTTCGCGAAGATCCAGCGTTGTTTCTCGGCGATCGCCGCTTCGATGTCGGCGAGCGTGACCCAGCGCGGCGCGGTGATCGACAGCCCGCTGCCGTCGATCGTGAAGCCGATCGTGCGGCGCGCCGAGCGCTTCAGCCGGTATTCGAGCACGCGGCTGTCGAGCGCGAACGTGCGCACGCGTGAGCGATCGGGTGCCGGGCCCGGATCGAGCGGCGCGGCGGGGGCGGCTTCGGGCGGCGCCGGCGGCGCGGCAGGCGCCGACGGCGCCGCGGCCGGCCCGTCGAAGAGCGGCAGATCCATCTGGCGATGATCGAGGGCCACGACGGCAGGCCGTGGCCGCGGACGCTGTTTCATCAGTTCGCTTCTTTTTGTCGTACGCAACGGCTGCAATCCGGGGCTTCAGGCGCGCGCGGCATCGCGGGTGCCGGCGTTGCCCGCCTGACGATATGCATCGGGATCGATGCGGCGCATTTCCGCTTCGATCCATGCTTCGACCTGCGAGTTCAATGCGTCGGGCGTCAGCCCTTCGCTGGGGATCGGCTTGCCGATCGACACCGTGACGACGCCCGGGAATTTCGTGAACGAGTTGCGCGGCCACACACGACCTGCATTGTGCGCGATCGGCACGACCGGCGTGCCGGTTTCGATCGCGAAACGCGCGCCGCCCGTCTTGTACTTGCCCTGCTTGCCGACCGGCGTGCGCGTGCCTTCGGGGAACATGATCATCCATGCGCCTTCCGACAGGCGCTTCTTGCCCTGGCGGATCACGGAGGTGAACGCGTTCTTGCCTTCCTTGCGGTTGATGTTGACCATGTGCAGCAGCCCGAGCGCCCAGCCGAAGAACGGCACGTACAGCAGCTCGCGCTTGAACACGTAGCAGAGCGGCTTGGGCATCAGCGCCGGAAACGCGAGCGTCTCCCACGCGGACTGGTGCTTCGACAGCAGCACGGCCGGGCCGTCGGGCAGGTTCTCCATCCCTTCGATCCGATAGTGGATGCCGTTCAGCCAGCGCACGACCCACAGCGTCGACTTGCACCAGCCGGCCGCCATCCAGTAGCGCGCGTCGGGGCGCATGAACGGAAACGCGATGAAGCACGCGGTGGCGTACGGCACCGTGTACAGGATGAAGTAGATCAGCAGCAGCAGGGAGCGGACGAAGCGCATCGGCGTGAGTCTGGCGTTGGGGAGGATGCGCGCGGCAGCCGCATCACTCGTGTTCGTGTGAAAGAAAATCGAGCGCAAACGCGCGCAGGTCGTCGTGGACTTTCGTGCCGTCCGGCAGATTGCCCGCGGCGAGCGTCTTCTTGCCCTTGCCGGTCAGTACGAGGTGCGGCTGGAAGCCGACCGCGACGCCGGCCTGCAGGTCGCGCAGCGAATCGCCGACGGCCGGCGTGTGGCCGGGATCGATCTCGAAGCGCTCGGCGATCATCTGCATCATGCCGGGTTTCGGCTTGCGGCAGTCGCAGTGATCCTCGGCCGTGTGCGGGCAGAAGAACACCGCGTCGATGCGCGCGCCGACCGCGGCCGCCGCGCGATGCATTTTCAGGTGCATCGCGTTGAGCGCGGCCATGTCGAACAGCCCGCGACCGATGCCGGACTGGTTGGTCGCGACGACCACGCGGTAGCCCGCGTGGTTGAGCCGGGCAATCGCCTCGAAGCTGCCGGGCAGCGCGATCCATTCGTCGGGCGTCTTGATGAACGCGTCCGAATCGACGTTGATCACGCCGTCCCGGTCGAGGACGACGAGCTTTCGGTTGGGGCTGATCGGCATCGTGCGGCCCTTATGCGGCGAGCTTCGAGATGTCGGCGACGCAGTTCATCTGCTGGTGCAGCGCGGACAGCAGCGCGAGACGGTTCGCGCGCAGTGCCGGATCGTCCGCGTTGACCATCACGTCGTTGAAGAACGTGTCGACCGGCGCGCGCAGCGCGGCGAGCGCCGACAGCGCGCCCGTGTACGCACGCGCCTCGAGCTGCGACTGCACGTGCGGCGTGACGGCCGCGAGCTGTTCGTGCAGCGCCTTCTCGGCGGCCTCGACGAGCAGCGTCGGCTGCACCGCGCCGTTCGCGCCGCCTTCCGACTTCTTCAGGATGTTCGAGATCCGCTTGTTCGCGGCCGCGAGCGCTTCGGCTTCCGCGAGGTGCGTGAATTCGCGCACCGCGTCGAGGCGCGCGACGAGATCGTCGATGCGCGTCGGGTTCAGGCTCAGCACTGCGTCGATTTCGCCGGCCGAATAGCCGCGCTCGCGCAGCAGGCCGCGCAGGCGATCCATGAAGAACGCGAAGATGGCGTCGGTCGATTCGGCGACGCCCGGCACGCCGTCGAAGCGTGCATGGGCCGTGCGCAGCAGCGCCACGAGATCGAGCGGCAGCTGCTTCTCGAGCAGCAGGCGCAGCACGCCGAGCGCGTGGCGGCGCAGCGCGAACGGATCCTTCTCGCCGGTCGGCGCGAGGCCGATGCCCCAGATGCCGACGATCGTTTCGAGCTTGTCGGCGAGCGCGACGGCGGTCGACACCGGCGTGGTCGGCAGTGCGTCGCCGGAGAAGCGCGGCTGGTAGTGCTCGGCGCAGGCGAGCGCGACGTCGTCGGCTTCGCCGTCGTGGCGCGCGTAGTACGTGCCCATCGTGCCCTGCAGTTCCGGGAACTCGCCGACCATGTCGGTCAGCAGGTCGGCCTTCGCGAGACGCGCGGCGCGCTTCGCATGGATGGTGTCGGCGCCGATCGCCGGGGCGATCTCGCCGGCCAGCGCCTCGAGGCGTTCGACGCGTGCGAGCGCCGAACCGAGCTTGTTGTGATAGACGACGTTCGCGAGCTGCGGCACGCGCTCGGCGAGCGGCTTCTTCTTGTCCTGCTCGAAGAAGAACTTCGCATCGGCGAGGCGCGGGCGCACGACGCGCTCGTTGCCTTCGATGATCTCGCCCGGCGTCTTCGTCTCGATGTTCGAGACGATCAGGAAGCGCGAGCGCAGCTTGCCGCCGACGTCGGTCAGCGCGAAATACTTCTGGTTCGTCTGCATCGTGAGGATCAGGCATTCCTGCGGCACCTGCAGGAATTCGTCCTCGAAACGGCACGGATAGACGACCGGCCATTCGACCAGCGACGTCACTTCGTCGAGCAGCGATTCGGGCATCACGACCGTGTCGCCGTTCGCGTGCTCGTTCAGCTGCGTGCGGATCGTTTCGCGGCGATCGGCGAAATGCGCGATCACGCGGCCCTTGTCGCGCAGCGTGTCGGCGTACGCGTGCGCATGCTGGATCGCGACGAGGCCGTCGGACAGGAAGCGGTGGCCGAGCGTGGTGTCGCCGGCGTCGACGCCGAACGCGGTGACGGGCACGACGCGGTCGTCGTGCAGCACCGTCAGACGATGCACCGGGCGCACGAACTTCACGTCCGAGCCGTCCGGGCGCTGGTACGTCATGAATTTCGGGATCGGCAGCTTCGCGAGCGCTTCGTCGAGCGCGGCCTGCAGGCCGTCGGCGAGCGTGGCGCCGGCCGCCGAATAGTTGATGAAGAACGCTTCGGCCTTGCCGTCCTGCGCGCGCTCGAGATCGGCGATCGACGCGTTCGGGTGGCCGAGCGCCGCGAGCTTCTTCGCGAGCGGGGCGGTCGGCTTGCCTTCGGCGTCGAGCGCGACCGACACGGGCAGGACCTTTTCGCGGACCTGGCGATCGGGCGCGACGGCGCGCACGTTCTGCACGACGACCGCGAGGCGGCGCGGCGTGGCGTAGCGTTCGAACACGAGTTCGCCTTCGACGAGGTCGCGCGCCGCGAGGCGTTGCGCGAGACCTTCGGCGAATGCGTCGCCGAGGCGCGCGAGGGCCTTCGGCGGCAGCTCTTCGGTCAGCAGTTCGACGAGCAGGGGGGCGGGATGATTATGCGTCATGGTTGGAATGAATCTCGTCTCGTCAGTCCTGATCGATCTTGCGTTCGACCTTGAGCGGCGGCGCCCATGCCGGCTGCGCGGCGTCCTGGGCGTCGGTGGTGAGGCCCGGCACGCCCGGCGGGTTGCCGAGCATCGGGAAGCCGAGCTTCTCGCGCGAGTCGTAGTAAGCCTGCGCGACGAGACGCGACAGCGCGCGGATACGGCCGATGTACGCTGCCCGCTCGGTGACCGAGATCGCGCCGCGCGCGTCGAGCAGGTTGAACGTGTGGCCGGCCTTCAGCACGAGTTCGTACGCGGGCAGCGCGAGCTGCGCGTCGATCATCTTCTTCGCTTCCGCCTCGTAGCTGTTGAAGAACGTGAACAGCAGGTCGACGTTCGCGTGCTCGAAGTTGTAGGTCGACTGCTCGACCTCGTTCTGGTGGTACACGTCGCCATACGACAGGCGGCGCAGCTCGGGGCCGTTCGGGCCTTGCTCTTCCCACTCGGTCCACACGAGGTCGTACACGTTCTCGACCTTCTGCAGGTACATCGCGAGGCGTTCGAGGCCATACGTGATCTCGCCGAGCACTGGCTTGCATTCGAGACCGCCGACTTCCTGGAAATACGTGAACTGCGTGACTTCCATGCCGTTCAGCCACACTTCCCAGCCGAGCCCCCACGCGCCGAGCGTCGGGTTCTCCCAGTCGTCCTCGACGAAGCGCACGTCGTTCTGCTTCAGGTCGAAGCCGAGCGCTGCGAGCGAGCCGAGGTACAGGTCGAGGATGTTTTCCGGCGCCGGCTTGAGCACGACCTGGTACTGGTAGTAGTGCTGCAGGCGGTTCGGATTCTCGCCGTAGCGGCCGTCCTTCGGGCGGCGCGACGGTTGCACGTACGCGGCGCGCCACGGCTCGGGGCCGACCGCGCGCAGGAACGTGTGGACGTGCGACGTGCCCGCGCCGACTTCCATGTCGATGGGCTGGAGCAAGGCGCAACCCTGCTTGTCCCAGTAGGACTGCAGCGTCAGGATGATTTGCTGAAACGTAAGCATGAAGAGCCTTCGTGGCGCTGGCGCTCCGTTGCGGACGGCGCTCCGGGCGGGCCCGGAGGGTCGGCTCGCGCGGCGGCGCGGCTTGTTAGTGTGCTGAAACGCGTAATTTTACCGGATCGGCGACCGGATGCGGCCGGAAGGCGGATGCAGGCATTGCCGCACCGGTCCGGCGGCCCGCGCATACGGGCTCGGGCGCCCATGTCACGGCGCTTCGCGCGGGCGTTAAGATGCGCGTATTGCGGTGCGCGTCGTGCGTGCCGCGTCACTGCTTGCCGATGCCGATTGCATGGACGAACCGACCGACATTCTGATTCCGCTGCTTCCGCCGTTCCTCGCACTGCTCGGGCGCGCCGCCGACGCGCAGGCGCGCGGCGAGCGCTCCGCGCACGAGCTGTGGCTCGCCGCCGCCGCCCATCTGCATGCGGTCGATGCGGCGGCGATCGCGCAGTTCACGGCCACGCTGGTTGCCCGACAGCGCATGGCCGACGCGGTTGCGCTCGCCGAATGCGCGGCGCGTGCGCAGCCGGGCGCGGACGCGTACTTCAACCACGGCTACGCGCTGCAGATGGCCGGCCGCCACGCGGATGCCGTCGCACCGTACCGCGCGGCGCTGGCGCTCGATGCCGGCTGGCCGTCGCTGCGCAACAACCTCGCGATCGCGCTGCGGCTGTCGGGCGGTGACCGCGCGGACGAGATCGCGCTGCTCGATGCGGCCGTGAAGCACGATCCGCACGACGTGCAGGCGTGGATCAATCTCGTCGTCGCGCGAATCGCGGCGCAGGATCTGGACGGTGCGCTCGCGTGCGCCGCGCGGCTCGCCGACCTCGCGCCCGACAACGCGCTGGCGATGAACAACGTCGCGATGGCGATGAAGGAGGCGCAGCGCTGGGACGATGCCGAGCGCCATGCGACGCGCGCGTGCGAGCTGGCGCCCGACGATGCGTCGTACCGCTTCAATCTCGCGATCATCCAGCTCGTGCGCGGCAACCACGCGGCCGGCTGGCGCGGCCACGAGGCGCGCTGGGACGGCGCGGGCGAGTTGCGAGGCCGCCGGCCGGCGCTGCCGGGCCCGCGCTGGCAGGGCGAGCCGCTCGCCGGCAAGACGCTGCTGGTGTGGGGCGAGCAGGGGCTCGGCGACGTGCTGCAGTTCTGCCGCTTCGTCGCGCCGCTCGCCGAACGCGTGCATCGCGAGGGCGGCCGGCTCGCGTGGAATACGTTTCCGGCGCTCGGCACGCTGATGCAGCGCAGCCTCGGCGCGCACGCGGACACGTTCGGCGCGGGCGGCGGCGTCGACGCGCTGCCGGCATTCGATTACGAAGTGCCGCTGATCGGCCTGCCGCTGATGCTCGGCATGGAGGCATCGACGCTCGCCGCATCGGTGCCGTATCTGCGGGCCGAGCCGGGCGCACGCGACGCATGGCGCGCGCGGCTCGCGGGCGACGGCCGGCTGAAGGTCGGCCTCGTGTGGACGGGCAGTGCGGGCCATCAGCGCAATCCGTTCCGGCGCGTCGGGCTCGAGCGCTATGCCGACGCGTTTCGCGACATCGAGGGCGTCACGTTCCATTCGCTGCAGCCGGGGGCGGACGCGGATGTCGCCGCCGCGCGCGCGGCAGGTTTCGCGATCGAGGACTACACGGCCGAACTGAAGAGCTTCGACGATACGGCGGCGTTCATCGGCGCGCTGGATCTCGTGATCACCGTGTGCACGTCGGTCGCGCACCTGGCCGGCGCGCTCGGCGCGCGCACCTGGGTGCTGCTCGACGTGAATCCGCACTGGCCGTGGCTGCTCGATCGCCGGGACAGCCCGTGGTATCCGACCGCGACGTTGTACCGGCAGCCGACGTTCGGCGCGTGGGGGCCGGTAATGGAGGAAGTGAGCCGCGACCTGCGGCGGGTCGCCGCGCGGCAGGAACCGTCGAATCAATCGAATCAATCGGACCAGTCGACCCGGCAGGCCTGAACGGCCGGTTCGCGGTCACGGGCCGCCGCGCGGCCGGCCCGTTGCGTCATTGCGCTTCGTCGCCGCCGTGCCGCCGGCCGTTGCGTCGGCGCAGCCCGGGCCCGAACGTGAAGCCGAACGCGAGCAGCACGAACGACACCGCGAGCACGATGTTGTTGCCGCTCGTCACGTACGGCGTGAAGCCGCTCGTGCCTTCGATCCGCACGTCGAGCGAGCCGATCGTGAACGGCTTCAGCTGGCCGAGCACGCGACCGTGCGCGTCGATCGCGGCCGTCATCCCCGTGTTGGTCGAGCGCAGCATCGGCCGGCCCGTTTCGAGCGAGCGCATCCGCGCGATCTGCAGATGCTGGTCGAGCGCGATCGTGTCGCCGAACCACGCGAGATTCGTCACGTTGACGAGCACGCCGGGCGGCTGCGGGTTGTCGCGGATCGTCGCGGCGATTTCCTCGCCGAACAAGTCCTCGTAGCAGATGTCGGCCATGACCGGCTGGTTGTGCACGAGGAACGGTTTCTGCACGGGCGCGCCGCGCGCGAAGTCGCCGAGCGGCATCTTCATCAGATTGACGAACCACCGGAAGCCCCACGGAATGAATTCGCCGAAGGGCACGAGGTGATGCTTGTCGTAGTGATAGATGTCGCGCGAGTTCGGCGTCACGCCGTACAGGCTGTTCGTGTAATCGACGTAGCGGCCGTCTTCCGTCACCGACGCACCGACCGCGCCGAACAGCACGGCCGAACCGGTCGTGTCGCTGAACTTGCGGATCGCGACGGCGAACGGTTCGGGCAGTTCCTGGATCATCACCGCGATCGCGGTCTCGGGCGTGACGATCAGGTCGGCCGGCTTCTCGACGATCATCTGCTGGTACATCTTGATCGCCGCGTCGATGCCTTCCTGCTCGAACTTGATGTCCTGCTTCACGTTGCCCTGCAGCAGCCGCACGGTGAGCGGCGCGTTCGCGGGCACGGTCCACGTGATTTGCGACAGCCCGAGGCCGGCCGCGACGAGCGCGACGGCGATGACTGCCGGCGCGGCGATGCGCACGCGGGCGTTGCCGTTCGATGAGCCGTCGCCGCCGTCACGCGCCGGCGACGGGCGGGCGGCGGCGAGCGCCTGCACGACCAGTGCGGCGAACAGCGCGAGCACCCACGCGATCCCGTACACGCCGACCACCGGCGCAAAGCCCGCGAACGGGCCATCGACCTGCGGGTAGCCGCTGCCGAGCCAGGGAAAGCCGGTGAACACGGTGCCGCGCAGCCATTCGCCGAGCGCCCACGCGCTCGCGAACGCGAATGCGCCGTGCCAGGTCGGCGAGAACGGCCGCGGGTCGGGCTCGCGGCGATGCCACGCATGGCCCGCGCAGAACGACCACAGCCCGGCCGAGAGCGCGGGGTACAGCGATAGATACAGCGAGAACAGCACGAGCGCGCCGCCGGCGAGCGGCGCGGCCATCTCGCCGTACACGTGCATGCTGATGTAGAGCCACCACACGCCGCTGATGAAGTTGCCGAAGCCGAACGCGCCGCCGGTGAGCGCGGCGCCGCGCCAGCTCGACGTGCGCGTCAGCTGCGCGAAAAACCAGACGAATACGATGAGCTGCAGCCAGCCGCCATGCGGCGTGGGCGCGAAGGCGAGCGTGTTGGCCGCGCCGGCGAGCAGCGCGGCCGGATAGTGCCAGCGCGGCAGTGCGCGGCCGGGCGTCGGCGCAAGAAGGCCGCCAGCCGGGCGGGACGGGATCGGATCGTCCATGTGAAGCGGAAGAGGGGCGAGCGGTTGAAGGAGGCGCGGCTGGCGCGCAACGGTCAGTCTTCGTGCGAGGTTTCGGCGCGACGGCTGGCGAGCGGGTTGCGGCGCACCAGCAGCACGTGAACCTGGCGCGCATCGCCGCGCTGGATCTCGAACACGAGATTGCCGAGCTGCAGCTTCTCGCCGCGGTGCGGCACGCGTCCGAAATGATGGGTGATGAGCCCGCCGATCGTGTCGACTTCGTCGTCGGGGAAATCGGTGCCGAACACCTCGTTGAACTGCTCGATCTCGGTGAGCGCGCGCACGCGGTAGCGGCCGTCCGGCCCCGCGATGATGTTGCCGGCTTCCTCGTCGAAGTCGTATTCGTCCTCGATGTCGCCGACGATCTGTTCGAGCACGTCCTCGATCGTGATCAGACCCGCGACGCCGCCGTATTCGTCGACGACGATCGCCAGATGGTTGCGGTTCACGCGGAAGTCGTGCAGCAGCACGTTCAGCCGCTTCGATTCCGGAATGAACACGGCCGGGCGCAGCATCCCGCGCACGTCGAACTCTTCCTCGGCATAGAAGCGCAGCAGATCCTTCGCGAGCAGCACGCCGATCACGTTGTCGCGGTTCTCTTCGTACACCGGGTAGCGCGAGTGCGCCTTTTCGAGGACGAACGGGATGAAATCCTCGGGCTTGTCGGCGATGTTGATCGCGTCCATTTGCGCGCGCGGCACCATGATGTCTCGCGCGCACAGATCGGATACCTGGAACACGCCTTCGATCATCGACAGCGAATCGGCGTCGATCAGGTTGCGTTCGTGGGCGTCCTGGAGGATTTCCAGCAATTCGCCGCGGGATTCGGGCTCGGGCGAGATGAAGTCGGTCAGGCGCTCGAGCAGCGAGCGCTTTTCTTGCGGTTTGTCGGTTGGCTTACGACTGGGATACGAATCGTTCATGGTGGTGCGCCCGGGTCATGCCGGGGCGCGCGGTCACGGAGTAGGCAAGGATACACCAAGGGCACGACGCGGCCGTGTCACCCGGCCGCACGGCCAGGATGGGCGGCACGCGCGGGCCCCGCTCGCAGGCGGCCGCGCCGGGCGCGACGTCGTCCTCGGGTCCATCCTATCGCAGAAAGAGCCGGCGGGGCGCGATGGCCAAAAAACGGTGGCGGAAAGGGCTGCGGGAAGGGCTGCGCGCCCCGACGCGGGAAACGGCCGACG
Organism: Burkholderia sp. BE12; assembly: GCF_002959955.1. Lineage (NCBI taxonomy): Bacteria > Pseudomonadati > Pseudomonadota > Betaproteobacteria > Burkholderiales > Burkholderiaceae > Burkholderia > Burkholderia sp. BE12. The sequence goes on from NZ_PREY01000009.1 coordinate 86,086, forward strand.
ACGGCGGCATTCTGCCGCAGGCGGGCGCCGCCGGTGCGCGGCTCAGAACCGCATGCCGGCCGAGCAGCCGCCGGCGGCCGCGCCGTTGGTCGCGGCGCCGCCGCAGCCGAGTATCCCGCAGCCGGACAGCGCGACGCTCGCGGCGACGAGCAGCGCGGCGACTCTGCAGCGGGACCAGCGTGACGGTTTCATCGGCAGTCTCCTCGTGCGGATGCGCGGGCGGCGCTGTGTCGCATGGCGGCAGGCCGGGCGTCGTGTCGGATCACCGGCATCGCGCGAGCAACCCTTCCAGCGCGCGGTCGGGGATGCCGCTCGCGCGCAGCGCGTCGACCGTGCGGCTCACGTAGTCGAGCGTCGTGCCGTAGCGGCCGGCCGCGCAGCCGAACACTTCCTTCACGACGGGGTCGGTCAGCTTGCCCGTATAGGTCGGTGCGTCGCGGCGCATCACGAACGCGAGCGCGTTCACGCGTTCGCCGGTCTCGAGCGAGCACGGCAGCCACGCGGGCCGGTACGAGCCCATCGGCATCTCGCGTTTCCACAATGTCTCGAGATGCGGCTGCGCGGTCGGGCCGGAGAGCCGGAACGCGATGCCCGCGCACGAGCCGCCGCGATCGAGCGCGAGCACGAGGCCCGGCCGTTCGGGGGTGCCGCGGTTCACGCGCGACCACAGGTAGAGCCCGCGGTGATAGCCGTGCACCTTGCCGCGCACGGCGGCGACGGTCGGCAGCCCGGGGTTCCAGATCAGCGAGCCATAGCCGAACAGCCAGAGATCCTGCCGGCCGTCCCAGTCGCGCATCGTATGCGCGAGCGACGCCGCGAGCTCGTCCTCCGTCAGCAGACGGCCTTCGCCGATCGACGGCGGGTAGGCGGGCGGCAGCATCGCGGCGTTACGCATCGGGGGAAGGCTTACTGATACGGGTTCGGGAAACCCAGTTTCGCGAGGATGTCGACTTCGAGCGCTTCCATTTCGGCCGCGTCCTCGTCGCTCGTCTCGTGGTCGTAGCCCTGCGCGTGCAGCGCGCCGTGCACCAGCAGGTGCGCGTAATGCGCCATGAGCGGCTTGCCCTGGTCGTGCGCCTCCTTCTCGACCACCGGGCAGCACAGCACGAGGTCGCCGATCACGGTGCCGTCGGGCGCCGCGTCGTACGCGAAGGTCAGCACGTTGGTCGGATAGTCCTTGTGGCGGTAGCCGGCGTTCAGCGTACGGCCTTCGTTTTCGCCGACGAAGCGCACGGTGAGCTGCGCGCTCGCGAACAGCGCCGGCTCGATCCATTCGGCGATCAGCTTGCGCTTGGGCAGCGTCTTGCGCACGTCGCTCGTGATCTCGTCGCCGTACTGCACGGACAGCTCGAATTCCAGCGCGCGCGGCTCGTCTTCCGGATCGTCCTCGCGCGGCGCGAATTCGGCGCCGACGTGCAGCGTCACGCTGTCGTAGTGCTCGGGCTGCAGCGCGAGCTTCGCACGCATCGCCGGATCGTTGTGCTGCGCGACGATCGCGACAGCCGCGTCGCCCGAGCTGCCCGACAGGTCGAACATCAGGCTGCGGCCGTCCGGGAAGTCGATTCGCAGCCCTTGTGCGTTGACGGTCCGGGCCTTGCCCTTCGCGTCGAACAGCGAAAGGCGGGGAGATTCCGACGCGGCGGACGGGGCGCGGCCGGATTTGCGGGAACGGGAGGATTTCATGACGCGTGCGGCGATTGGGACGCGTTGAGGATACACCAAACGACCGATCGCGCCCGAATTCGCCCGGGCGAAAAAAAGCCCGGCGCGCCGTCTGGCGGGCCGGGCCGGCAGGTCGGGGCAGCGCGCCGCCGCTCAGCCGTCCTGATGCTGCGCGTGGAATTCGTCGTACGCCTCGACGATGCGCGCGACGAGCGGATGGCGCACCACGTCCGCGCTCGTGAAGCGCGTGAGCGCGATGCCGCGCACGCCGCCGAGCACCTGTTGCGCCTCGACGAGGCCGCTCTTGTGGCCGCGCGGCAGGTCGACCTGGCTCGTGTCGCCCGTGACGACCGCCTTCGAGCCGAAGCCGATCCGCGTGAGGAACATCTTCATCTGCTCGGGCGTCGTGTTCTGCGCCTCGTCGAGGATGATGAACGCGTGGTTCAGCGTGCGGCCGCGCATGTACGCGAGCGGTGCGATCTCGATCATCTGGCGCTCGAACATCTTGGCCGTCTTGTCGAAGCCGAGCAGGTCGTACAGCGCGTCGTACAGCGGCCGCAGGTACGGGTCGACCTTCTGCGCGAGATCGCCCGGCAGGAAGCCGAGCCGCTCGCCGGCCTCGACGGCCGGACGCGTCAGCACGATCCGCTTGACCTGGTCGCGCTCGAGCGCGTCGACCGCGCACGCGACCGCGAGATAGGTCTTGCCGGTGCCGGCCGGCCCGATGCCGAACGTCACGTCGTGCGACAGGATCTGCTTCAGGTATTCGCGCTGCGCGGGCGTGCGGCCGCGCAGGTCGGCGCGCCGCGTGTAGAGCTTCGGCGCGGCTTCCTCGAGCGCTTCGTCGTCGAGCGGCCCGGCGGGTTCGTCGAACGGATGGTCGGGGTCGCCGCGAAAGCGCACGTCGAGCGGTTCCTGGCGGCCGTTGCCGGCCGTGTGGCGCACTTCGACCAGCGCGAGCTGGATGTCGTCGACCGACAGCGGATCGCGCGCGCGGTTGTAGAAATTTTCGAGCGCGGCGAGCGCGAGCTTGGCGCCGCGCCCGCGGATCGTGATCCGGTGGCCGCGCCGCGCGAGCGTGACGTCGAGCGCCTGTTCGATCTGCCGCAGGTTTTCGTCGAGCGGGCCGCAGAGGTTGGCGAGGCGCGCGTTGTCGTCGCGCGGGGCGGTGAATTCCAGTGCTTGGACGGTCTTCAAAGTAGCGTCGGGCTCCTGTCGGGCGTCAGTCGGTCAGTGGGTGGCCGCGCTCGCGTCGTCGCTGACGAGCACGAGCTCGCCGCGCAGCGAGTGCGGGTACGCATGGTTGATCTTCACGTCGATCATCTGGCCGATCAGGCGCGGGTGCGACGCGAGCGGCGCCGGGAAATTCACGACCCGGTTGTTCTCGGTGCGGCCCGCGAGTTCGTTCGGGTCCTTGCGCGACGGGCCCTCGACGAGGATCCGCTCGACCTTCCCGACCATCGACTGGCTGATGCGCGCGACGTTCTCCTCGATCGTCGCCTGCAGATGTTGCAGGCGTTTGAGCTTCACTTCGCGCGGCGTGTCGTCGGCGAGGTTCGCGGCCGGCGTGCCGGGGCGCGGGCTGTAGATGAACGAGAAGCTGGTGTCGTAGCTCATGTCGTGCACGAGCGCCATCATCTTGTCGAAATCCTCCTCGGTCTCGCCGGGGAAGCCGACGATCATGTCGGTCGACAGCGACAGGTCGGGGCGGATCGCGCGCAGCTTGCGGATCACCGACTTGTATTCGAGCACCGTGTAGCCGCGCTTCATCGCCATCAGGATGCGGTCGGAGCCGTGCTGGACCGGCAAGTGCAGGTGGTTCACGAGCTTCGGCACCTTCGCGTAGGTATCGATCAGGCGCTGCGTGAATTCCTTCGGATGCGACGTCGTGTAGCGGATCCGCTCGATGCCGGGGATGTCGGCGACGTATTCGATCAGCGTCGCGAAATCGGCGATGTCGGTCGAACCGGCCGTCAGCGCGCCGCGGTAGGCGTTGACGTTCTGGCCGAGCAGCGTGACTTCGCGCACGCCCTGGTCGGCGAGGCCGGCCACTTCGGTCAGCACGTCGTCGAGCGGGCGCGACACTTCATCGCCGCGCGTGTACGGCACCACGCAGTAGCTGCAGTACTTCGAGCAGCCTTCCATGATCGACACGAACGCGCTCGGCCCCTCGACGCGCGCGGGCGGCAGGTGGTCGAACTTCTCGATTTCAGGGAACGTGATGTCGACCTGCGCGCGGCCGCTCGCGCGGCGCGCGTCGATCATCTGCGGCAGGCGGTGCAGGGTTTGCGGGCCGAACACGAGGTCGACGTACGGTGCGCGCGACACGATCGACGCGCCTTCCTGGCTCGCGACGCAGCCGCCGACGCCGATCAGGAGGCCCGGCTTCGCTTCCTTCAGCTCGCGTACCCGGCCGAGATCGGAGAACACCTTCTCCTGCGCCTTCTCGCGCACCGAGCACGTGTTGAACAGGATGATGTCCGCGTCTTCCGGCGTGTCGGTCTTTTCGAGGCCTTCGGCCGCATTGAGCACGTCCACCATCTTGTCCGAGTCGTACTCGTTCATCTGGCAGCCGAAGGTCTTTACGTAAACTTTCTTGGTCATGGGGATTCGCCGTTCGCAGTGGTTGACCTGGGGGCGTCGTCAAGGGTGAGTCGGGACGGCCGTGCGCGGCACGCGAATCGCGCGCAGCGGGCAGGAAAGGCCGTCGGGAAAGCCGTCCATTATAGCTTTTCACGCCACGGCGGACGGGCGGCCGGTTGCGGGCGCGCGACGCCGGCTCGCGGTTCCGACCCCTCTATGACGGGAGGGCGGCCGTCATTGGCACGCGTTCAGCAAGTCGTTGAGCGCCGCTTCCTCGCGCGCGAAGCGTTCGACAAGAAAATCGAGCAGCACGCGCACGCGCGGCGCCATGTAGCGCTTGCCGTGATAGATCGCGTGCAGCGGCGCATCCTGGTGCCGCCAGTCGGGCAGCAGCACGCGCAGCCGGCCCGCGCGGACGTCGTCGGCGATATCCCACAGCGACTTCAGCGCAATGCCGTGGCCGCGCAGCGTCCATTCGCGCGTGAGGCCGCCGTCGTTGGTCTCGAACGCGGTCGACACGGGTACCGTATGGATCTGCACTTCGTCGCCGCGCGTGAAGTGCCAGACGTTCATCGGGCCGGACGCGATCGTGATCACGTTGCACGGAAAGCGGGCCAGATCGTGCGGATCGGCCGGCACGCCATGGCGCTCGACGAACGACGGCGCCGCGCACAGCACGCGCCGGTTGGTCGCGAGGCGGCGGGCAATCAGCGCGCCGTCGGGCGGCGCGGCGAAGCGGATCGCGAGATCGATCTCGTCCTGCCAAAGGTTCGACGACGAATCGGACGCCGTCAGCGAGAACGTGACGCCCGGATGAAGCGTCGTGAATGCGTCGAGCCAGTCGAGCAGCTGGTTGCGGCCGAAATCGGACGTCGACGACAGCCGCACCTTGCCGCTCACGACGTTGCGGCCCTCCTGCAGCATCGCATCCGCGTCGTCGAGTGCCTGCAGTGCCTGGCGGCAGCAGTTCAGGTACAGCTTGCCTTCGTCGGTGAGCCGCAATTGCCGCGTCGAGCGTTCGAACAGGCGCGTCGCGATCTTCGCCTCGAGCTTCGCGAGCCGTGCGCTCGCGGCGGCCGGCGTGAGGTTCAGCTTGCGCCCGGCGGCGGACAGGCTGCCCAGCTCGGCCGCCTCGACGAACAGCCGGATGTCGCCCAGTCGGTCCATGCGATTTTCCAGAAATATTTGAAAATGGTTCAAATGCCACGCCAATTATCAAATATAGGCGTCTTCGGGACAATGCGCGCACATCCCGCTTCTTGTGCGGTGCGGCACCGACCCGGCGCCGCGGCCGCCGCCTTCCGGAGAACGTCATGCCCCTTCCGTTACTGGCGCTCGCGATCAGCGCCTTCGCCATCGGCACCACCGAATTCATCATCATGGGCCTGTTGCCCGAAGTCGCGCACGACCTGGCCGTGTCGCTGCCGTCGGCTGGTCTCCTCGTCACCGGCTACGCGCTGGGCGTCGCGGTCGGCGCGCCGCTGCTCGCGGTGCTGACGAGCCGCATGCCGCGCAAGGCCGCGCTGCAGTTGCTGATGGCGATCTTCATCGTCGGCAACGTGCTGTGCGCGATCGCGTCCGGCTACGCGATGCTGATGGTCGCGCGCGTGGTCACGTCGTTCGCGCACGGTTCGTTCTTCGGCATCGGCGCGGTGGTCGCCGCGTCGCTCGTGCCGGCCGACAAGCGCGCGAGCGCGATCGCGCTGATGTTCACGGGGCTCACGCTGTCGAATGTGCTCGGCGTGCCGTTCGGCACGTTCGTCGGCCAGTTGCTCGGCTGGCGCGCGTCGTTCTGGATCGTCGCCGCGCTCGGCGTGCTCGCGCTCGGCGGCGTGGCCGCGCTGGTGCCGAACCGCCACGACAGCGGGCCGGTCGGCCTCGGCCACGAAGTGCGCGTGCTGAAGGAGCCGCAGGTGTGGCTCGCGCTGCTGATGACCGTGCTCGGCTTCGGCGGCGTGTTCGTCGTGTTCACCTACGTCGCGCCGATTCTCGAGACCGTGTCGGGTTATTCGCCGCGCGCGGTCGCGCTGATCCTCGTGCTGTTCGGCGCGGGGCTGACGATCGGCAATACGATCGGCGGCAAGCTCGCCGACCGCGCGCTGATGCCGTCGCTGATCGCGATCCTCGTCGCGCTGATGGCCGTGATGGCCGTGTTCGCGAAGACGAGCCACCTGCCGGTCGCGGCCGCCGTCACCGTATTCGTCTGGGGGATCGCCGCGTTCGCGACGGTGCCGCCGCTGCAGGCGCGCGTGGTCGAGAAGGCCGCGAGCGCGCCGCATCTCGCGTCGACGCTGAACATCGGCGCGTTCAACGTCGGCAATGCGGGCGGTGCGTGGCTCGGCGGCGTCGCGCTGGAGCACGGCTTCGCGCTCGATGCGCTGCCGTGGGTCGCGGTCGCGGTGACGTTCGCGGCGCTCGTCGTCACGGGGTTCGCGATGCGGCTCGATGCGCGCGGCCCGGCGCGCGGCGCGGCGCGGGCGGCGCAGTGAGCGTCGCCGCGGCGCTTGCCGCGGGCGACGCCATGGCGGCAGGAAAAGGTTCGCGAGAAACGCATTCCTCCGCGATGCTGATAACGGTGTGAAGATAACTTCGTTTGCCCGTGCAGGGGCGGGTGATAGCGTCTCGATACGCGCCATGACCGGCGCAACCCGATTCCGATTCCGGCTTACCCCCTACGCAGGGCCGCGCGGCGGCCCGGAGGCAATGCTATGTCTTCATCCCTGGCGCTCGTGCGCGACGTGTCTTCCTTCGAGTCCGGCAATGCCGCCGACCTGCGCGCGTCCGCGTCGCTCGACGCGCTCGAGCAGGTCGTCGGCGTGAACCTCGCGCGCTTGCGCGCCGAGCGGCAACTGTCGCTCGATGCGCTCGCGCGGCTGTCCGGCGTGTCGCGCGCGATGCTCGCGCAGATCGAATCGGCGCGCAGCGTGCCGTCGATCAAGGTGCTCTGCAAGATCGCGGCGGCGCTGAAGGTGTCGGTCGCCGCGTTCCTGCGGCGCCATGCGGTGAACGGTTTCGAGCACCTGGCGGCCGAGCGCGCGTCGCGCGTCGTCAGCTCGAACGGCCGCTTCTCGGCACGTGCGCTGTACCCGGAAGGCGAGCCGGCCGCGGCCGAATTCCACGAGCTGCGGATCGCGCCGCTGCATACCGAACCCGGCGCGCGCCGCGCACCCGGCACGACGGTCAACCTCGTCGTCAGCGAAGGCACGCTCGAAGTCAGCGTGCACGACCGCCGCCAGTTGCTCGCGACCGGCGACGCGATCGTGTTCGATGCCGACCAGCCGTACAGCCTGCGCAACCCGGGCGACAGCGAGGCGCGTGCGTTCCGCGTGACCGTGAGCCCCGAGGTGCCGCCGCGCTGGCTCGTGCCCGACGCGGCGCACGCGGCCGCCAACTGATCGCGCGGGCCGCGCGGCGCGACTGCGTTCCCCGACTTTCGCTGGACCGCGGGTCGGTCCGCCGGCCGTTTGGACGACGCCGTTAGACGGGGTCGTCAGTAAGGTTTTACCGGTAGTTCGCTGCGCGTCGCGCGCGGCTGTTGTATGCTTGGCCCGCCGGTGACGGGGCGTTCCCGTCCGGCAATCAGTGCGTCTTCAGGGCGGGGCGAAATTCCCCACCGGCGGTAGGCTGGCGTAAGCCGGCGAGCCCGCGAGCGCCCGCGCATCCGCGCGGGGTCAGCAGATCTGGTCGAATGCCAGAGCCGACGGTTACAGTCCGGATGAGAGAAGATGTGCAGATAGTCATGTCCGTCAGGGCCGCTTCGCGCTGCATGCGAAGCGGGTTGTCGTTCTGTCTGTTTGCAATGCCCTGAAACGTTTTTCGCCCAAATCGTATTTGCGAGGAGCGTTTCACATGTCCTTGATGTCCGTTTCGTCGGCGCCCGCCGACGCCTTTGCCGATCTCCCGTTGCTGGATTCCGAACCGGTGCCGCCGCGCATCGCCGCTGCGCTCGACGCGATGCGCGCCGGCCGCGCGGTCGTGCTGCAGGACGACCACGACCGCGAGAACGAAGCCGACCTGATCGTCGCCGCCGAGCGCATCACGCCCGAGACGATGGCGCTGCTGATCCGCGAGTGCAGCGGCATCGTGTGCCTGTGCCTGACCGACGACACGGTGCGCGCGCTCGAGCTGCCGCCGATGGTGCAGACCAACGAAAGCCGCAACGGCACCGCGTTCACCGTGTCGATCGAGGCGCGCGAAGGCGTGCATACCGGCGTGTCGGCGGCCGATCGCGTGACGACGATCCGCGCGGCGATCGCCGACGGCGCCAGGCCGCACGACATCGTGCGGCCCGGCCACGTGTTTCCGTTGCGTGCGCAACCGGGCGGCGTGCTGGCGCGCCGCGGTCACACCGAAGGCACGGTCGACCTGTCGATCCTCGCGGGCCTGAAGCCGGCCGGCGTGCTGTGCGAGCTGATGAATCCGGACGGCACGATGACGCGCGGCGACGATGTCGAGCGCTTCGCGCAACGGCACGGGCTGCCGATGCTGACGATCGCGGAGCTCGTCGAGTTCCGCGAGGCGCTGGCGGCGGCGCGCGAACGCTGCTGCGAGCCGGCCTGAGCGAGGGAAGGGCGGGCGCGTTCGCGCGCCCGGGGCGCGGCCGGATCGACCCGATCCGGCCCGCATGACAATCAGGACTGCACGTCGCCGAATTCGCCGCGCATGCCGGCTTCGACGAGCGCCGGCAGTTCGTCCATTTTGCGCATGATCCGCGTGATGCCCATCGCGCGCAGCGCATCCGCGTAGTTGTCGGGGATGTGGCTCGCGCCGACGAACGCGATCGTCTTCATCCCGGCCGCCCGCGCGGCATTCAACCCCGAGATGCTGTCCTCGACGACGACGCAGCGCGCCGGCGCGACGCCGAGCGTGTGCGCCGCATGCAGGTAGACGTCCGGGTAGGGCTTCGGCCGCGCGACCTGTTCGGAGCTGAACACGCGCTCGCCGAAGATCTCGGTGAGCGATGCGCGCTTCAGCGAGCTGCGCACGCGCACGAGCCTGCTGTTCGACACGACGGCGGCCGGCAGCGTGACCTTCAGCAGCGCGTCGCGCACGCCGCTGATCGGCGCGAGCGATTGCGCGAGCGCGACTTCGATGTTGTGCTCGATGGTCTCGATGAAGTTGGCGGGCATCTCGACCCCGAAGCGGGATTCGATGCCGGTGAGGAAACGCGACGTCTGCTGGCCGAATGCCGACTTCGCGGCGGCTTCGAAATCGAGGTTGGGGAACGTGGCGGACAGCGTGTCGAGCAGCACGCGGTCGGCGATGACTTCGCTGTCGACGAGCACGCCGTCGCAGTCGCAGATGAGGTGATCGAGCATGGTGATGAAAACGCGGGATATCGGCGACGCCGATCGATTCGCCATCATACGTGCTTTCACGCGCGGGCCGCGCGACGGGGCGGCAAATTTGCCCGATGCGGCCGTGCCGGTGCGGCATGCCGTGCCGGTGTGCCGCCGGGCGCGCGGCGGCGGCCCGCTTGCCCGGATCGCCGCCCCCGTTTGCTGCGTTACAGCTCGATCACGCGCCCCGTTTGCCACGACGTCATCGCGGCTTCGGCCAGTTCGAGCGCGGCGAGCCCGTCGTCGATCGTCGTCCTGACCGGCGTGCCGTCGCGCAGCGCGTCGACGAAATGCGCGATCTCGGCCGCGTACGCATGCCGGTAGCGTTCGAGGAAGAACGGCTCCGGCACGTCCGTCGCGATGCCGCCCGCGAGCCATGCGCTCACCTCGGTCGGCCGCACGTTGCCGGCCTGCAGCATCCCGTGGCTGCCGAGCAGTTCGAAGCGCTGGTCGTAGCCGTAGGCCGCGCGCCGCGACGTGTTGATCTGGCACAGCAATCCGCGTCGCGTGCGAATCGTCACGGCGGTCGAATCGATGTCGCCGGCGTCGCGCACGGCCGGATCGGTCAGGCAACTGCCCGTCGCGTGCAGCGTCTGCGCTTCGTCGCCGAGGATCCAGCGGAACACGTCGAAGTCGTGGATCAGCATGTCCTTGAAAATGCCGCCCGAGCTGCGGATGTAGTCGGCCGGCGGCGCGCCCGGATCGCGGCTCGTGACGACCAGCATTTCCGGCGCGCCGATCTCACCGCGCTCGACGCGTGCCTTCAGCGCCGCGAAGGTCGGGTCGAAGCGGCGCTGGAAGCCGATCATGCAGGTCACGCCGGTGCGCCGCACGACGTCCGCGCACGCACGCGAGCGTTCGACGGTGAGGTCGACCGGCTTCTCGCAGAACACCGCCTTGCCCGCGTTCGCGGCCGCGACGATCAGGTCCGCGTGCGTGTCGGTGCTCGACGCGATCACGACGGCCCGCACCGACGCATCGCCGAGCGCGCGCTCGATGTCGGCGACTTGCGCGCCATGCGTGTGGGCGAGTGCTTCGGCCGACGGCGCGTGCCGGTCGATCACGTACTTCAGTGTCGCGCCCGGATGGCGCGCGAGATTCGCCGCGTGGATCTTGCCGATTCTGCCCGCGCCGAACAAAGCGAATTCGATCATTTCGTCTTCCTCTGGATTCCGTTGTTTTCCCGATGTGCGACCGGTGTGGGCCTGCGCACCGTTACGACCGTCCGCTCAGCGATCCGTCAGCTCGCCGCGCACGTAGTCGATGCTCGCCCGCAGCCGGTCTTCGATGTCGCCGGCTTCGGCGATCTCGCTCGCGAACGGCTCGAACGACAACGCGCTGCGGTAGCCGCGCGCGAGCAGCTCGCGCAGTTGCCGGATGTTGCCGAGCCGGTCGGCGCCGCCGACCAGCACGCGGTGGCCGTCGCGCATCCGGTCGACCGGCAGGTCGGCTTCCTCGACACCCGAGATGTGCACGAGGCCCGTCAGGTTCGGGAAGAAGATGTCTTCGCCGGCGAGGTGATGGTGGAACGTGTCGTGCACGAGCCGGAACACCGGCTCGCCCGCCGCCGCGTAGATGCCCTTCACCGCGTCCGACTTGCGGCGCAGCGCGCATTCCTCGAAACCGAGCGGCTCGATGAAGCCGAGCAGGCCGCGGGCTTGAAGGATCGGCTTCAACGCCTTCAGCGCCGTCACGAGATCCGCATGGCGGGCGTCGGCGCCGCGCGTGTCGCCGCGGCTGTTGGTCGGGCACAGCACCAGCGCACGCGCGCCGCATTGCGCCGCGTAGTCGGCCAGCACGGTCGCCTCGTCCGCGCGTTCGGCGTTCCATTGCTCGAAGCGCTGCAGCGCGTTGATCGTCAGGATCGTCACGCCGCCGGCCTCGGCCGTCGCGCGTACGGCGGCAGCCGGCGTGCCGTCGGCGAGCTCGACGCCATCGAGATCGTTGCGGATCTCGATCGTGTCGACGCCGAGGCGCTGGCACAGCGCGACGTAGCGGTCGAACGGCAAGCGCGGCGCGCTCATCCGGTTCAGCGAAAAGTGGAAGGCTTGCGTCATCGTTCTGTCCTTGGGGCTTGAGTGGGGCGGGGTCCGAATCAGGCGCCGGCGTGCGCGGCGAGTGCCTGCCACGCGTCGCGCAGCCATTGCGCGCACGCGACGTTGTTGTCGAAGATCGAATAGCGTGCGCCGCCGCCGTAGTCGGGAAACGGGATGAACTCGCAACTGATCTGTTCGAGTCGTGGCGGCTGCGCGTGAGCGGGAGCCCGCGCTTGCACTTGCGTCTGCAGCAACTGGCGCAGCGCGGCTTTCCACGGGTCGAGCGCCGCCGCACGCCATTCGCCGTGATAGGCGCCCGGCGCGGGTGCGACGAACGGGTACTGGATGCCGCGGCCGGGCCTGCCGTCCGTGCGGCGCATCCAGCGGTTGTCGGGATTGTTCGGCGTCACGCTGCGCGCATGCGCGTGGCCGACCCAACCGCGCGCGATCCAGTCGGCATAGATCGCGGCGGGAGACGCCGGGTCGAGCATCGCGCGGCCGCCGTCGGCCGATTCGCGCAGGCCCGCTGCGTCGAGTTCGGCGCGATTGCCGATCTTGAACAGCAGGTGCGAATGATCGAGGGTGATCCGGAACGGTGCGCCGGCCTGCTCGACATGCCGCGCGACGCGCGCCACGCGCGCGAAATCCTCGCTCCACATGTCGACGTGCACTTCGAGGCTCGGCAGGCAGTTGACCGGCTCGCCCAATGCGTACGCGCGCAGATAGAAGTCGGCAACTTCGCGGTCCGACAGCGGATGGCCGTCCGCGTGATGCGCGAACAACTGGCAGTTGAGCACCGTGCTGCCGAAGCGCGCGCCTGCCGCGACGATCTCGGCGACATGCGCTTCGTCGCGGCCCGCGTACCAGATGCCGCCGATGACGCGAATGGGCAGCGCGTGGCGGTCGACCAGCGCGAAATAGGGCGACAGGTCTTCGCCGCGCATGGGATTCTTTTCGATGTAATCGAACACGCCGGCGGCGGCGACCCTCCGGAAACGCTCGGCGGGCGAGGGCGGCGGCAGCCCGTCGTGCTCGAGCACGCCGTCGAGGTTCACGCCGATGAGGATCGGTTCAGCCATCGTCTCCTGTCCGTTGTCGTCTATCGATGACTGACCAATGTACGGATGCGTGGCGCGGACTGCATGACAAACGTTGACGAAAAATCGCCAATGGCGTGGTCGATTTTTTCGCCACGCGCACGCGGCCCGCCGGGCGGCGGGATTCACGCCTGCAGGTACGCGCTGGTCCTCACGTTCGCCGGGCAGAACACGCGGAATTCGACCGGGTCGTCCGGCGGCGGCTGTTCGACGATGCCGCACGCATGCAGCACGTGCTGCAGCGCGGAAATCGCCTGCCCGTCGGGATCCTGGTCGATCGCGAGATCCATCGCGCCGGCTTCGATGAAGGTGCGGTGCTGGTCGATCATCTCGTGGCCGATCCACACGACGCGCCCGACCGCGCCGGCCTTGCGCAGCGCCGCTTCGATGCCGGCCGACCCGGCGCCGCTGTTGTAGATCGCGACCACGTCGTCGTGCGCCTGCAGCGCCTTCGACACGACGCGATAGCAGCGGTCGTCCTGGTCGAGCGTCTCGAATGGCGCGTCGTCGCAGCGTAGGGCGGCGAACGCGTCGGCGAGCTGGTCGCGGCAGCCGGCCATCCGGTCGGCGTGCGCGCGGTAGCCCATCCGGCCGCCGAGCAGCAGCACGCGGCCGGGACGCGCCGCGAGGCGGCCGATGTAGTAGCCGGCCGTGCGTCCGGCGCGATAGTTGTCGATGCCGGCAAAGTGCGCACGGTCGATGCCGCCGATGTCGGTGACCATCGTGACGACGGTCTCGCCACGCGCGATCGCGCCGGCCAGCGCGTCGCGCATGCGGGCCGTGTCGTGCGCGGTGACGATCAGCGCCGCGCGCCGGTACGCGGGCCGCTCGATCAGCACGGCGGCGCGCTCGTCGTCGGCGGCGGGCAGGATCGACCGGTGCACGACCACGCGCCGGTCGAGCATCTGCAGCGAGCGCTGCAGCGCCTGCTGCAACCGTCGGAAGAACGGCGCGTCGGTATCCGGCAGCAGCACGTCGACGTGGATCAGCCCATGCCGCGTGTCGGGCAGTTGCCGCGGCACGCCGAGCTGCCGCGCGGCCGCCACCACGCGTTCGCGCGCCTGCGCGGAGACGCTGCCGCGCTCGTTCAGGACGCGGTCGACGGTCGTCGTGCTGACGCCGGCGAGCGCCGCGATCTCGTCGAAGCGCGCGGTGCGCTTGCGCCAGCGCGGCCCGGATTCACCTGCCATGGTCGTCTCCATCGTGAGGGTCGCCATCGATCGCGTGGCGTTGTCGGGAACGCTAAAGCCATGGCGAAATTTCGTCAACGTTTCGATTGAGGCGGGGCGGCCGGTCGCCTAATTTCGGTCTTGTTGCGAAGCGCTTGCCGCGCACGAGAACCCGAGGAGACAGAAGTGGCCCATACCGACGACCCGGCGCGCGAGCGCGCGGCAGCGCGCCGTCAGGAATACCGAATGATCGGCGGCGCCGGCGAGCGCGCGCATGCGGCCGGGCTCGTCAACGCCGCGTGGTACCGGTGCGCGGTGCCGCGGCCGCTGATGAAGCAGCTGATGCAGCGCGGCGATGCGCGTGCGATTCGCGATACGCTGGTCTGGTACGCGGCGATCGCGATCAGCGGCGCGCTCGCGTGGCTGGCGTGGCGTGCGCATTCGGCGTGGGCGATCCCGGCGTTCTTCGTGTACGGCACGCTTTACTGCAGCCCGGCCGATTCGCGCTGGCACGAATGCGGGCACGGCACCGCGTTCCGCACGCGCTGGATGAACGACGCGTTGTATCAGGTCGCGTCGTTCCAGGTGTTCCGCCGCGCGACCGCCTGGCGCTGGAGCCATGCACGCCATCACACCGATACGCTGGTCGTCGGGCGCGATCCGGAAATCGCCGCGCCGAAGCCGACCGACTGGCTCGCGCTCGCGCTGAACGTCGTCGCGCTGAAGCACGTGGCCGGCGAGCTGCGCAAGATGATCGCGGTGTCGGTCACCGGCCGGCTCGACGACGAGGAGCGGACCTACGTGCCCGAATCGGAATGGCCGAAGGTCGTGCGCGAGTCGCGCATCCATCTCGCGATCTACATGCTGGTGACGGGCGCCGCGGTGTACTGGCACACGATCCTGCCGCTGCTCTACATCGGGCTGCCGAGCCTCTACGGCGCGTGGCTGTACCTGTATTTCGGCCTCACGCAGCACGCGGGCATGCCGGAGAACGTGCTCGATCACCGGCGCAACTGCAGGACCGTGATGATGAATCCGGTGTTCCGCTTCCTGTACTGGAACATGAACTATCACGTCGAGCACCACATGTTCCCGATGGTGCCGTTCCATGCGCTGCCGAAGCTGCACGACGCCGTGAAGGCCGACATGCCGCCGCCGTACCGCAGCACGCTGGCGGCCTATGCGGAGATCGTGCCGGCGCTGATTCGGCAGACCCGCGACCCGTCCGATTGCGTCGTGCGGCCGGTGCCCGATGCCGCGCGTGCATGAACGTTGCCGAACATCCAACGAAGGAGACACACACCATGACGCAATGGATCGACACCGGCGCGCTCCACGACATCGATGACGAAGACGTCGCGCGCTTCGATCATGCCGGCCGCACGTACGCGATCTACCGGATCGACGGTGAGGTTTACGCAAGCGACGGCCTGTGCACGCACGAGCAGGTGCATCTCGCGGACGGGCTCGTGATGGATCACGTGATCGAATGCCCGAAGCACAATGGCCGCTTCGACGTGCGCGACGGCCGGCCGCTGTCCGCGCCCGCCTGCGAGAAGCTGCGAACGTACCGCGCGAAGATCGAGGACGGCCGCATCCTGATCGAGGTATGACGCGATGACCAGCGACCGGGTGATGGCGATCGTCGGCGCCGGCCATGCGGGCGGCCGCGCGGCGCAGGTGTTGCGCGCGTCCGGCTGGCGCGGGCGCATCGTGCTGATCGGCGCGGAGCCGCATCCGCCGTACGAGCGGCCGCCGTTGTCGAAGGGCGTGCTGACGGGCGAGCGCGACGCGGCGCAATGCCGGTTGCGCGATGCCGAAGCATGGGCGGCCGATCGTATCGAGCGGATCGTCGCGACCGTCGAGCGCATCGATCCGCCCGCACGCGAAGTGCGCATGTCGGGCGGGCGCGTGCTCGGCTACGACGCGCTGCTGCTGGCCACCGGCGGCCGCGCGCGCCGTCTGGCCGTGCCGGGCGCGGCGCTCGACGGCGTATTCGCGTTGCGCACGCTCGACGACGCGGCCGCGATCGGCGCGCGGCTCGTGCCCGACGCGCGGATCGTGCTGATCGGCGGCGGCTTCATCGGTCTCGAAGTCGCGGCGTCGGCGCGCCAGCGCGGCTGCCGCGTGACCGTGCTCGATGCGGCGCCGCGGCTGCTGGGCCGCGCGGTGCCGCAAGCCATCGCGACGCGCGTGCATGCGCTTCACGACGAGCAGGGCGTGGCGATCCGTTTGAACCGGAAACCGGTTGCGATCGAGCGGACCTCGGGCGGTGCGCTGGCCGTCGTGCTCGACGACGGCGACACGCTGCTCGCCGACACGGTCGTGGCCGGCATCGGCATCGACCCGGCCGACGAGCTGGCGCGCGACGCAGGCCTCGCGGTCGAGCGCGGCATCATCGTGAATGCGCAGCTCGAGACCTCGGCGCGCGGCATTTTCGCGGCCGGCGACGTCGCGGTGTTTCCGAGCGTGTTGTCGGGCCGCCCGCTTCGGCAGGAGACGTGGCACGGCGCCGAGACGCAGGCGCACGTCGCCGCCCGCAACATGCTCGGCGCGGGCGAACCGTATCGCGACACGCCGTGGTTCTGGTCCGATCAATACGATGCGCAGTTGCAGGTGGCCGGCGAGCCGGCGCTCGGCACGCAGTCGGTCGCGCGCGTGCTCGGCGACGATGCGCACATCCATTTCCATTTCGACGCGGCCTCTCGGCTCGTCGCGGCGAGCGGCTTCGGCCGTGCAGCGGGATTCGCGAAGGAAATGCGGGTGGCGAGAATGCTGGTCGAGCGCGGGATCGAGGTGACGCCGGCGGCGGTCGCGGACGTCGGCGTGAAGCTGAAGTCGCTGGTGGCGGCCGTGAACGACCGGTAGAAAAACGCAAGGCAGTGAAGCGCGCGGCAGGGCAGGCCGCGCGCTTCGTTCAAACCGCGATCAGATCGTCGCGTGCAGGTGCAGATACAGGCCGGCTGCCGCCGCGCCGCCGAGCAGCGGGCCGACGACCGGCACCCATGCATAGCGCCAGTCGCTGTCGCGCTTGCCGGGGATCGGCAGCAGCGCGTGCATGATGCGCGGCGACAGGTCGCGCGCGGGGCTCATCGCATAGCCGGTCGGGCCGCCGAGCGAGATGCCGATGCCGAGCACCAGCAGGCCGACGGGCAGCGCGTCGAGTGCGCCGAGGCCGACCTGCGGCGACGCGAGGTACAGCACGCCGAGGATCAGCACGAACGTGCAGATCGCTTCGGTCAGCACGTTGTGCGTGACGCTGCGGATCGCCGGCGCCGTGCAGAACACGGCGAGCTTCAGGTCCGCATCGGCTTCCTTCGCGAAGTGCTGGCGATACGCGAGCCACACGAGCAACGCGCCCGCCATCCCGCCGAGCATCTGCGCGAGCACGTAGCCGCCGACTTTCGACCACGCGAACTTGCCCGCGAGCGCGAGGCTGATCGTGACGATCGGGTTCAGGTGCGCGCCGCTGAACGACGCGGTCACGTAGACGGCGACGAATACCGCCATCGCCCAGCCCATCACGATCACGATCAGGTCCGCACCTTTGCCCTTGGTCTTTGCAAGCAGCACGTTCGCGACCGCGCCGTTGCCGAGCAGCACGAGGATCGCCGTGCCGATGAATTCCGCAATATAAGGTGACATGTTGTCTCTCGTAGATTGCGGCGGACTCGCGCGTCGCGCGGTCCGCCGGTGTTGTTGTATTTCGTTCGAGCGTGTTGCGGTTACTGCGTGTCGTCGGCCCAGGCCTTCGCGGCGCGTACCGCGCGCTGCCAGCCGGCCATGCGCTGCTCGACCTGCTCCTTCGGCATCGACGGCGCGAAGCGGCGATCGAGCTGCCACTGGTTCCGCACTTCGTCGAGGTTCTTCCAGTAGCCGATCGCGAGGCCCGCGAGGTAGGCCGCGCCGAGCGCGGTCGTCTCGGTGATCTGCGGACGCACCGCGTCGACGCCGAGCAGGTCGGCCTGGAACTGCATCAGCAGGTCGTTCGCGCTTGCGCCGCCGTCCACCCGCAGCTCGCCGATGCTGATGCCCGAATCGGCTTCCATCGCGGCCAGCACGTCGAGCGACTGGTATGCGATTGCATCGAGCGCCGCACGGGCGAGATGCGCGGCGCTCGTGCCGCGCGTGACGCCGAACACCGAGCCGCGCGCCCGCGCGTTCCAGTGCGGCGCGCCGAGGCCGGCAAACGCGGGTACGAGGTAGACGCCGTCGGTATGCGGCACGCTGGCCGCGAGCGCCTCGATTTCCGCGGCCGTCTTGATGATGCCGACGCCGTCGCGCAGCCACTGCACGACCGCGCCCGCGATGAAGATGCTGCCTTCGAGCGCGTACTGGACGTCGTCGCCGATTTGCCACGCGATCGTGGTGACGAGGTTGTTCTTCGACTCGATCGGCTTGTCGCCGGTGTTCATCATCAGGAAGCAGCCGGTGCCGTAGGTGTTCTTCACCATGCCCGAGGTCGTGCACATCTGGCCGAACAGCGCAGCGTGCTGGTCGCCGGCGATGCCCGCGAGCGGGATCTTCGACGCGAACACGGTGGTCTTCGTGTGGCCGTAGATCTCCGACGACGCCTTCACTTCCGGCAGCATGCTGCGCGGAATGTCGAGCAGTTCGAGCAGCTCGCTGTCCCACTCGCGCGTATGGATGTTGAACAGCATCGTGCGCGACGCGTTGGTCACGTCGGTCACGTGCAGTTCGTGCTTCGTGAAGTTCCACACGAGCCAGCTGTCGACGGTGCCGAACGCGAGCTTGCCCTGGCGGGCCTTGTCGCGCGCCCCCGGCACGTTGTCGAGGATCCAGCGGATCTTCGTCGCGGAGAAGTACGAGTCGATCGGCAGGCCGGTCTTCGCGCGCACCTTCGCTTCGAGGCCCTGCTTCTTCAGCGAATCGCAGAAGTCGGCCGTGCGGCGATCCTGCCAGACGATCGCGTTGTAGACGGGCTGGCCCGTCTCGCGATCCCAGACGATCGTCGTTTCACGCTGGTTGGTGATGCCGATCGCGGCGATCGACGTGCCGTTCAGGCCCGTGCGCGTGACGGCTTCCGCGGCGACGCCGGCTTGCGTCGACCAGATTTCCTGTGGGTCGTGCTCGACCCAGCCGGGTTGGGGGTAGATCTGTTCGAATTCCTTCTGGGCGATCGATACGATATTGCCCTGGCGATCGAACAGCATCGCGCGGGAACTCGTGGTGCCCTGGTCAAGCGCGAGGATGTACTGGTCCTGCATGTCTCTCATCTCCATCCGTGGATTGGCTTAGTTGTGATGCGCGCCGCATGTGGGCGGCGCGTCGGTGAGTCAACGTCGGTCAGGCAACTGCAACTGCATTCGAATCAGGCGTGCGGCGCATGCGCGGCGGCGAACCATGCGTCGACCGCGGCGGTTACGGCATCGAGCGTGCCGGGCGCGACGTGCAGCCCGAGCTTCGAGCGGCGCCACAGCACGTCCTGCGCGCAGGTCGCCCATTCGGCGTCGCGCAGGTAGCGCAGTTCCGCGTCGTGGATGCCCGGCGCGATTTCGGCGCCCAGATCGGCAAGCGACTTCGCGCCGTCGATCACGCGCTCCGCACGGGTGCCGTACGCGCGCGCATAGCGGCGCGCGAGTGCGGCGGGCAGCCACGGATGGCGTTTCGCGAACGCGCCGGCGAATACGTCGAACTTCGCGTTCGCGATGTCGCCGCCCGGCAGCGCGACGCCGGCCGTCCAGGTCTTCGCGTCGCGGCCGAGCGCGCGGCACAGCATGTCGCCGGCTTCTTCCGCGAGCTTGCGGAACGTGGTGATCTTGCCGCCGAACACCGACAGCAGCGGGGCGCCCGCGCCGTCGTCGAGTTCGAGACGATAGTCGCGCGTCACGGCCGATGCGTTCGTCGCGTTCTCGTCTTCCAGCAGCGGGCGCACGCCCGAATAGGTCCAGTGCACGTCGGCCGGCGAGATCTTGCGCTTGAAGTAGCGGTTGATCGAATCGCACAGGTACTGCGTCTCGTCGCGATCGATCGCGACCTTCGCGGGATCGTTCGTGTATTCGACGTCGGTCGTGCCGATCAGCGTGAAGTCGTGCTCGTACGGAATCGCGAAGATGATCCGCTTGTCCGGGTTCTGGAAGATGTACGCGTGATCGTGATCGAACAGGCGGCGCGTGATGATGTGGCTGCCCTTCACGAGCCGCACGCTGTGATGCGCACCGCGGCCGAGCGCGCCGTGCAGCACTTCGCCGACCCACGGGCCGGCCGCGTTCGCGATCGCGCGCGCATGCACGACGCGGATCGACCCGTCGGCCTGCTGCAGCCGCGCTTCCCATTCTTCGCCGCGGCGTTCGGCGGAAACGAGCTTGGTGCGCGTCAGGATCGCGGCGCCGCGCTCCTTCGCATCCATCGCGTTCAGCACGACGAGGCGGGCGTCGTCGACCCAGCCGTCGGAATACACGAAGCCGCGCTTGATCGAGTCGATCAGCGGCGCGCCGGCCGCATGGCGGCGCATGTCGATGCCGCGCGAGCCGGGCAGCAGTTCGCGTTTCGCGAGGTGATCGTAGAGGAACAGGCCGATGCGGATCAGCCAGGCCGGGCGCAGGTTCGGCATGTGCGGCATCACGAAGCGCAGCGGCCACATGATGTGCGGCGCCGCGCGCAGCAGCGTTTCGCGTTCCTGCAGCGCCTTGCGCACCAGGCCGAATTCGTTGTACTCGAGGTAACGCAGGCCGCCGTGAATCAGCTTCGTGCTGGACGACGACGTGTGCGACGCGAGGTCGTCCTGCTCGCAGAGCATGACCGACAGGCCGCGGCCGGCCGCGTCGCGCGCGATCCCCGCGCCGTTGATGCCGCCGCCGACGACGAGCAGATCGTAGCGATTCGGTTGGGTCACCTGCTGTCCTTATCGTCTGTTGAAATAGGGCGAACATGAAATGTTCGAATTCGAAATTTAACGAACGAAATCGAAAAAGTAAAGTTCGAAAAAGCGGGGCCAGTAGCGCGCGACACGATCCCGGACGATACTGGCGGAATCGACCGTTTCGCGAGGTGAATCATGCGTATTGGGATGTGGGCCGGCGTGTGCGCCGTCCTTCTGGCGGGGTGCGGCGTCGGTACGCCGCCGCTCGCCGGCAACTGGCGGGCGCCGTCGTTCGTCGACCTGCAGACGGCGTGCGGCGGCGCGGCGCGCGACTGGGGCGCGGACGCGCGGCCGGTCTACTCGACGCTGTACGACGCGTACGTCGCGAAACGGTATCGCGGGCTGAGCGAAGCGAACTATTGTGCGTTCGTAAACGAACTTTCGGCCCACTATGTGGCGCCCGACGCGGCGGCGCGCGCCGGCTGGATCGCCTATTTCAACGGGGCGCGCGCGCAGGCCATCAGCTGGCGGGCGGCGGTCGATCCGACGCTGCGCGGCGGCTGAAGCCGGCAGCGGCGAACGGACGGGCGGGAGGCCGGAACGACCGCGCGGCCGGATGCCGGCCGCGCGATCAGGTCAGGAACAGCGGGACTTACGAATAGCGGTACTTGATGGATCGCAGCGCGGCGTCGCCGGTCTCGGTCACGCAGTATTTGCGCCCCGAGCCGAGCCCTTCCAGGCGGACGAGCTGTTGTTCGAGCAGGATGTCCAGTTCATCCCGATCCATATCGCGCTGATCAGGCGCGTCCTTCACAAGCAAGAGCGTGGCGAATTCATGCGGACTCAGCATCGTTCTCTCCATGGCAATCGGACTGCCCGCGCGGCCGGCGCGTACGCCGCCGCGCGATACCCCGCGGGGGTATGGCTTGGGGGGAAAAGCTGCATTCGCCGGCCTGCGATTCGCACCGCCCTGGCACAGGCGGATCGGCGAACGGGCCGGGGAACTGGAGTCTAGTCGAGCGCGCAGGCAACGACAAATCGTGCCCCGTTAATTTTCCGTTTGACAGAAACGCATGCCACAAGCGGTTCGCGCGCGGCGCCAACTTCTTGATTTCACTTGAAGTTTCAGGTGCGGTGCAGCATCGCGAGCGTCATTCCGCGACGTACACCTGGGTGCCGGCGGCGGCCACCGTATCGGCCATGTCGGACGGCAGCGGCTTGTCGGTGAAAAGCGCGTGCACCTGGCTCAGATGGCCTTGGCGCACCAGCGCCGGGCGGCCCACCTTCGAATGGTCGGTCACGAGGTAGACCGTGCGCGCATGCTGCATGATCGCCTCGGCCACGCGCACCTCGCGCGTGTCGAAATCGCGCAGCGTGCCGTCGGCCTCGATCGCCGACGTGCCGATGATCGCGTAGTCGACCTTGAACTGGCGGATGAAGTCGATCGCGAGTTCGCCGACGATGCCCTTGTCCCACGGCCGCACGATGCCGCCCGTGATCAGCACCTCGCAGTCGGGGTAGCCGCTCATCATCGACGCGACGTTCAGGTTGTTCGTGATCACGTGCAGCCCGTGATGGCGGTTCAGCGCGCGCGCGACTTCCTCGGTCGTCGTGCCGAGATTGATGAACAGCGACGCCTGGTCGGGGATGTGCGACGCCGCGAGCGCCGCGATGCGCCGCTTCTCGTCGTGGAACATCCGCTGGCGCGCCGTGTACGACACGTTCTCCGAGCTGGTCGGCAGGCTCGCGCCGCCGTGGTAGCGGCGCAGCAGATTCAGGTCGGCGAGCCAGTTCACGTCGCGGCGGATCGTCTGCGGCGTCACCGCGAAATGCGCGGCGAGATCGTCGACGGTCACGAAGCCGTCGCGCTGCACCCATTCGAGCAGTTCCTGCTGGCGCGCGTTGAGGGTGAGGCGGGGATCTCGGGTCATGGCTCGATGGTCGTGTCGTGAGACGGAGCGGGTATTGTAAGGGCGGCAACGGCGTTCGGCCGGCCTGCCGGACGTCGGCGCGCATGATTCATGCGGAAATTGCATGGATTCATGTGACAAATGAATTTGCGCGATTGCGCCGATCGCGCTGCAATGGCGGATTGCCCGCTCGTGCGGGCGCGTTCATTCGGCTTTCGACGAGGTGGTAGCGATGACTGACTTCAACTGGCACAACCCGTATCCGTCGACCCGCATCCCGGTGTTCGCGCGCAACGTCGTGTCGACGTCGCACCCGCTTGCCGCGCAGGCCGGGCTGCGGATGCTGTGGAAGGGCGGCAACGCGGTGGATGCGGCGCTGGCCGCCGCCGCCGCGATCACGGTCGTCGAGCCCGTGTCGTGCGGGCTCGGCGGCGACGCATTCGCGCTCGTGTGGGACGGCGAGCGGCTGTCCGGGCTGAATGCATCGGGCGTGGCGCCCGCCGCCTGGAACGTCGACTACTTCCGCAAGCGTCACGGCGCGGACGCGCGCGGCATCGCGAACAAGCCGACGCGCGGCTGGGACACCGTCACCGTGCCGGGCGTGATCGCGGGCTGGGAAGCGCTGCACGCGAAGTTCGGTTCGCTGCCGTTCGCGGACCTGCTCGAGCCGGCGATCGAGATCGCGGAGCGCGGCTATTCGGTGCCGCCGATCGTCGCGCACAAGTGGGCGGCGGCCGTTCCCGAACTGCAGGGCCTGCCCGGCTTCGCGGACACCTTCATGCCGCGCGGCCGCGCGCCGCTCGTCGGCGAACGCATGTGCCTGCCCGGTCATGCGCAGACGCTGCGCACGCTCGCGAAGGACGGTGCCCGTGCATTCTACGAAGGCGCGCTCGCCGAGCGTATCGCCGCGTTCGCACGCGAAGGCGGCGGGGCGCTGACCGAAGCCGACCTGCGCGCGTACCGGCCGGAATGGGTCGAGCCGATCGGCAAGCGCTTCGGCCGCCACACGATTCACGAGATCCCGCCGAACGGGCAGGGCATCGCCGCGCTGATCGCGCTCGGCATCGCCGAGTATGCGGGCGTGACCGAATGGCCAGTGGACTCGGTCGATTCGCAGCATCTGCAGATCGAGGCGATGAAGCTCGCGTTCGCGGACGTCTATCGCTACGTCGCCGATCCGCGCGCGATGGACGTCACGCCCGAACAGATGCTCGACGATGCGTATCTCGCCGAACGCGCGAAGCTGATCGATCCTGCACGTGCGACGCACTTCGCCGCCGGCCGCCCGCATTCGGGCGGCACGATCTATCTGTCGGCGGCCGACGAACGCGGAATGATGGTGAGCTTCATCCAGTCGAACTACATGGGCTTCGGTTCCGGGCTCGTCGTGCCCGGCACGGGCATTGCGCTGCAGAACCGCGGGCACGGCTTCTCGATGGACCCGGCTTCGCCGAACGTCGTCGCGGGCGGCAAGCGGCCGTTCCACACGATCATCCCGGCGTTCGTCACCGAGGAAGCCAACGGCCGCACCGAGGCCGTGATGAGCTTCGGCGTGATGGGCGGCGACATGCAGCCGCAGGGCCATCTGCAGACCGTCGTGCGGATGCTCGGTTACGGCCAGCAGCCGCAGGCCGCGTGTTGCGCGCCGCGCTGGAAGGTCAACCGCGACTTCACGCTCGACGTCGAGGCGACGATGAACCGCGCGACGGTCGACGCGCTGGCCGCCCGCGGCCACACGATCAAGTCGGTCGACGATCCTTACATGGATTTCGGTTCGGGGCAGTTCGTCTGGCGCCTCGATCCCGACGATCCGGAGCGCGGCTACGTGGCCGCGAGCGACAGCCGGCGCGACGGGCTGGCGGCCGGTTTCTGACGGATCGCTTCCAGCTTTCCCGGCGGTTTTCCGGCAGTTTCCCTGCATCACGGGCGGCCCTGCGGCCGCCCGTTTTCGTTTGGGCACCGGCGCATACCATCGAATGCGCGCAAGCGGTTTGAAGGTCCCGTCTAACGAACGGCAACGGACGCCGTGGAACTGCGCCTCTCGGGCATGGTCAGTGCTTTGGAGCACGAACATCAAAGTCCGGCTAAGATGCCAGCATGGTTCGGCCGGACCGATTCACTATAAACGCAAGTAAAACGCCGCCTGCGGATCGGCTGGCGCCTGTGCCCCAGGCATGGGCCGGCCTCCGCGCGACGACTGGGAGCGCACCACCATGGACACCAAAACCACGCATGTGATGCCGTGGCGTATCGAGGACATCGACCTGAACCGGATCGATCGTCAGCGTGCCGCCGCGAACGAGGATCTGTTGCTGCTGCTGTGCGCATCGTCGTTCATCGAAAGCGGCTCGGATCTCTATACGAGCAATCTGAGCGAGTTCTTCAACGACGATCCGGAAGTCTCCGCATGGCTCAACAATGCATGGGAGCACGAAGAATTGCAGCACGGCCGCGCGCTGAAGGCGTACATCGCGCACGTGTGGCCCGAGTTCGACTGGGATACCGCGTTCGCGAATTTCTTTGCCGAGTATTCGAAGACCTGCTCGGTCGAGGCCTTCGAAAAAACCCGCGCGCTTGAAATGGTCGCACGCTGCGTCGTCGAGACGGGCACGGCCACGCTCTATCGCGCGATCAACGAATGCTCGGACGAGCCGGTGCTGAAGGAAATCACCGACAACATCCGCACGGACGAAGTGCGCCACTACAAGCACTTCTTCAAGTTCTTCAAGAAGTACAACCAGGTCGAGGGCAACGGCCGGCTCGCGGTGCTCGGGGCACTCGCGCGCCGCGTGATGGAAATCAAGAACGAGGATTCCGAGATCGCGCTGCGCCACGTATTCGCGATCCGCTATCCGGATCGCGTCGGCGACAGCCAATACAACCGCGAGCGCGTCGCACGCATCAGTTCGCTGGTCCGGCGCAACCTGTCGGCCGACATGTGCGTGAAGATGCTGCTCAAGCCGCTCGATCTGCCCGCGAGGATCCAGCCGGGCGTGCACTATCCGCTCACGAAGATCACGCGGCACGTTTTCATGCGCTGATCGCCGCGGCGCGGCCCGTCGCGCGTATGCTGGCGCATCCTCATCCGATCCGCACCCGGGCCACGCCATCATGACCGATCCCCATCGCCACGCGCTCGAGCAATGGACGTTCGACGCGTGGCCGTCCGCCGTCGTGTCGCTGTTCGACGGCACCGCACTCGAGCGTCATGCCGATATCGCCGCGTCGCTGATCGTCGCGACCGACGACGGCCAGTTGCGCACGACGCTGCTCGGCGTCGGCGAGATCTATGCACACGATGCGCGCACGCTGCTGATCGCGCTCTGGCCGCAGTCGCGGGCGGCGCGCGCGATCGCGCAACGGCGCACCGCCGCGTTGACGCTCGTCGCGGACGGTGCGTTCTTTCAGGCACAACTGGAGATGGCGCCGCTCGAAGGAGACTTCGGCGGACTGGCCGGATTCGCCGCGACGATCGCGCACGGCGATGCGCAGCGGGTCGGCTATGCGCGTCTCGCGACAGGCGTCACGTTCACGCTGGAAGGGGAGCGCGCCGCGGTGCTCGCACGCTGGCAGCGCCAGATCGAGCACCTGCGGCGCGCGGCCGCGCGGCTTCAGTGACCGCGCTGGCCGCTGCGCGACGAACGGTTGCGGTTCGCGTGCGCGGCGTTGCCGCTCGCCGGGCGCGCGCCGTTGCCGCCGCCCGCCGGACGTCCGCCGCTATTGCCCGCGGCGCCGCCTTGCGTGCGCGGCTTCGCGGCCTTCTGCGGTGCAGCTTTCGCTTGCGCGGCCTTAGGTTGCGCGTTGCCGTCGCGTTTCGCGGCCGGCTGGCCTGAGCCGCTGCCACGCGGCTGACGATTGCCGCCGCCGCCGCCACCGCCACCACCGCGCGGTTGCTGTTGCCCGCGGCGCTGCTGGATCGGTTCCGGCTTCGCGTTCGGATCGGGTTCGAAGCCCGCGATCACTTCCTGCGGGATCTCGCGCTTGATCAGCCGCTCGATGTCGCGCAGCAGCTGCTTTTCGTCGACGCACACGAGCGACACGGCTTCGCCGGTCGCGCCTGCGCGGCCCGTGCGGCCGATCCGGTGCACGTAATCCTCGGGCACGTTCGGCAGGTCGAAGTTGACGACGTGCGGCAACTGGTCGATGTCGATCCCGCGCGCGGCGATATCGGTCGCGACGAGCACCTGCAGCGTGCTGGTCTTGAACTCGGCCAGCGCGCGCGTACGGGCCGACTGGCTCTTGTTGCCGTGGATCGCCATCGCGCTGATGCCGTCCTTCGTCAGTTGCTCCGCAAGCCGGTTCGCGCCGTGCTTGGTGCGCGTGAACACGAGCACCTGGAACCAGTTGTGTTCGCGGATCAGGTGCGTGAGCAGCTCGCGCTTGCGGTCGCGGTCGACCGGGTGGATCTTCTGCGCGACGCTCTCGGCGGTCGTGTTGCGGCGGGCGACCTCGATCAGCGCGGGCGAGTCGAGCAGGTTGTCGGCAAGCGCCTTGATTTCATCGGAGAAGGTGGCCGAGAACAGCAGGTTCTGGCGCTTCGGCGGCAGCTTCGCGAGCACGCGCTTGATGTCGTGGATGAAGCCCATGTCGAGCATCCGGTCGGCTTCGTCGAGCACGAGGATGTCGAGATTCGACAGGTCGATGGTCTTCTGCTGCATGTGGTCGAGCAGGCGCCCCGGCGTCGCGACGACGATGTCGACGCCGCGCTTGAGCGCATCGATCTGCGGATTGATGCTGACGCCGCCGAACATCACGGTCGAGCGCAGCTTCACGTACTTGCTGTACGCGCGGACGCTTTCCTCGACCTGGGCGGCGAGTTCGCGCGTCGGCGTGAGGATCAGTGCGCGCACCGCGCGCTTCGCGCCACGGTGCTCGGCATAGAACGTGTGCAGGCGTTGCAGGATCGGCAGCGTGAAGCCGGCGGTCTTGCCGGTGCCGGTCTGTGCGCCGGCGAGCAGGTCGCCGCCGCCGAGGACGGCCGGGATCGCCTGCTGCTGGATCGGGGTCGGCGACGTGTAGCCGAGCTCGTTGACCGCCTTGACCAGCGGTTCGGCCAGGCCGAGAGATTCGAAAGACATAGATACCACTCTTGAGTTTTATGATCGGCGATGCGTCGCGCGGCCCGCGCGGCAAACCCGCATCGCAAAACAGCCAAAAAGCAAAAGGGCGCGGCCGCGGTTTCCCGCAGCCGCGCCCCGTGTGTGTGAGCCGCTTCTTAGTCGAGCGGCGCGGAACGCAGATCGCTCACCTGTTGCGGCGAGATCGGCGTACCGTTGTTACCCCAAGACATCCGAATATACGTGACGACCGCCGCTACCTCCTGGTTCGACAGCGACTGTGCGAACGGCGGCATCCCATACGGACGCGGATTCTTGAACGTGCTCGGCGGGTAGCCGCCATTCAGCACCATGCGGATCGGGTTGACGGCCGATTCCATCATGATCGAGTGGTTGCCCGCGAGCGGCGGATAGGCCGGCGGCTTGCCGGCGCCGGTTTCGGCGTGGCAGGTCGCGCAGTTGTCCGCGTAGATCTTCTTGCCCTGGTCGAACAGCGCGTTGCCGAACTGCTTCGACGGCTCGTACTGCATGTTCTTCGGCGCTTCAGCCTTCTGCGGGATCGACTTCAGGTACGTCGACATCGCGCGCGTATCTTCGTCGCTCATGTACTGCAGGCTGTTGTGGACCACGTCCGCCATCGGGCCGAACACTGCGCCCTTGTGCGACACGCCGGCTTGCAGCAGGTCGGACAGCTCCTGCACGTGCCAGTCGCCGAGGCCGAGTTCCTTGTCGTTCGTCAGCGACGGCGCATACCAGTTCTGCAGCGGGATCAGGCCGCCGGCGAACGCCGACGAGCTCACCGGGCCGCCCATCATGTTGATCGACGTGTGGCACATCGAGCAGTGGCCGAGGCCTTCGACGAGATACGCGCCGCGGTTCCATTCGACCGACTTCGTCGGATCCGGCTTGTACTCGCCTTCCTTGAAGAACAGCGTGCGCCAGCCGATCAGCAGGTTGCGGTTGTTGAACGGGAACTTCAGTTCGTGCGGACGGCTCGGCACCGACACCGGCGCCACCGAGCGCAGGTACGCGTAGATCGCGTCCGAATCGGCGCGCGTGACCTTCGTGTAGCTCGCGAACGGGAAGCCCGGGTAGAGCAGGCTGCCGTCCTTCGAGCGACCCGTGTGCATCGCACGGTAGAAGTCGTCCGACGTCCACTTGCCGATACCGTTCTGGTCGTCCGGCGTGATGTTCGGCGTGTACATCGTGCCGAACGGCGTCGCCATCGGCAGGCCGCCCGCGAACGACTTGCCGCCGCGCACGGTGTGGCACGCGATACAGTCGCCGACGCGCGCGAGGTATTCGCCCTTCTTGATCAGCGCGGCCTGATCGGCCGGCGTGGCCGCGACGGCGGCAGCGCCGTGCAGCGTGTCGTTGCCCGGCCACAGGACCGGTACGAGGGCGGCGGCCGCGACGATCGCGACGGCCGAGAGTGCAAACAGGGACTTGCGTTTCATTGTGTCTGTCTCCCTTGCCTTATTGCGGTTCGCTGCCGCAGGCGAGCGGAGTCTTCATCGAACGCGCCGGGGCCGGCACGGGGTTGGCGGGCGCCGGTTGCGCGGCGAGCCATGCGGTCACGGCCGTCACGTCTTCGTCGGAAAGCTTCGCGGCGATGTCGTGCATGCAATCGGGCGCCTTCGCGTGGCGGTTGCCCGAGCGCCATGCGCCGAGCTGCGCGCTCAGGTAATCGGCGTGCAGGCCGACGAGGCCCGGAATCGCCGGCTGCATGCCGGTCAGCCCCGCGCCGTGGCAGGCCACGCAGGCCGGCAGCTTGCGGGACGGGTCGCCCTGCGTGACGAGCTGCTTGCCGCGTGCGAGCGTCGTGGCCGGCAGCGTCGGCTTCGCCGGCGTCGGGTACGGCGGACGTTCGGCCGAGAAGTGCTCGGCGATTTCGCGCAGGTAGTCGTCGTTCAGGTACGTGAGCAGGTAATTCATCGGCGGGTACTTGCGCCGGCCGTCACGGAAGTTGACGAGCTGGTTGTACAGGTACTCGGCCGGCTTGCCGGCAAGACGCGGGAAATAGTCGTTGTCCGTGCCCTGGCCGTGAACGCCGTGGCATGCGGTACAGCCGCGCACGCGCTCGGCCATGGTATCGGGTGCCTTGAGCGGCGCCTGCTGGGCGTGCGCTTGCTCCGTGGGCTTGGTCTGCGCTTGGGCAGCGCTCATAAGGCCCGCGCCGCCGATCATCAGAACGGCGAACAGCGGACGGAAGAGGCGTCTTGAAGACACACGAGACTCCATGTTTATTCGTCGGGGACCTTGTCCGGGCTACGATCGGCTCGGCGCATGGACGGCAGGACAGCCGGGCTGCTGCGACGCGGCATTCTATCATCGATGGGTAATGACGGCTATTTGACGAAAGGACATCGGTTCCTGTCTGTTTGCGACTTGCGACAATTTGACGCGCATTGCGCAACGCTCGAGTGAACCGGCGTGCGCTTTCGCCCTCGAAGACCGTACACTCGCGGGTCGCGCGGCGCCGCCTCCGCCGCAGGTCCAGTCATTTCTCCCGTTTCCGGATTCATCGATGACGTTTCTTACCGTGCCGTTGCCTGCCTCACGCTGTCCGTCCCGTTGCCGCCGCACTGCCGGCCTGCCGCTTGCGGGAGGGAATGCGCGATGAAGTTCGACAGCTTGTGGATCGGTCAGGTCGCGCTCGCGGCGCTGATGGATGCGGCGTTCGCGATGGCGGTCGGCTCGGCGCTGCTCAAGGCGTGGCTCGGCAAGGACGGCGCGCGGCCGGTCGTCGCGCCGTCGCATCCCGCATGGCTGCGTGCGCAACATTCGCTGGTCGCGGCGGCGCTGGCGCTGGTGCTCGCCGATCTCGGCTGGCTCGTCTACGAGGCCGCGACGATGAGCGGTGCGGGGCTCGGCGGCGCGTTCGCCGCGATGCCCGTCATGCTGATGCAGACGCATACGGGATTCGCGTGGAGCGTCGCGTTCGCCGGCGCGGTGGTGCTCGCGTTCGTGGCGCTCGCGAAGCCGGACGGTCCGCTCGCGCATGCGGTGCTGTGGCTCGCGGTGATCGTGGTCGCGGCCGGCAAGGCGTCGCTCGGCCATGCGGCCGATAGCGGCGTGCTGTCCGCGGCGGTCGGCGTGCAGACGCTGCACCTGCTGGCCACTGCCGTCTGGGGCGGCCTCGTGCTCGCGGGTGGGCTCGCGGTGCTGCCGGCGCTGGGTACGTCGGTCGCGCGCGGCGCGCTGATCCGCATCGGCCAGCGCCTGTCGCGTACGTCGATCGCCGCGGTCGTCTTCGTGCTCGGCACCGGCGTGCTCAACGCGATCCGCGGGCTCGGCGGCTCGCTCGCGCCGCTCGACGGCAGCACGTGGGGGCGCGTGTTGCTGCTGAAGCTGCTGCTCGTCGCGCTCGCGCTCGTGCTCGGCGGGCTCAACCGCTTCTCGGCGCTGCCGCGCCTGCGCCGCACCGCGTCGACCGAGGACGCGCACACGTTTCGCAACATCCTGCATCTCGAAGGGATGACGATGATCGGCGTGTTCGTCGCGGCCGCCGTGCTGTCGTTCAGCGTGCCGGGGTTCGCGGCGCTCGGCTGACGGCAGGTTCCGCGCGGCGCAATGCAAGCGCGCAATGCAGGGACGCGAAGGGCGTGCGCCACGCATGGCATGCTCGCCGCGCATGCAAAAACGGCCGCCTGTCAGTTCATCGGGCGGCCGTACTCGAGTCGATGCGGATCGCGCCGGCCGCGGCCGCGCGCGTTGCGCATCGCACTCACCACTCGGCGACGCTGCCGTCCGCGTGGCGCCACACAGGGTTGCGCCAGCGATGGCCCGTCTTCGCCATCTCGCGCACCTTCTCCTCGTTCACGTCGATGCCGAGCCCCGGGCCCTGCGGGATCGCGACGAAGCCGTCTTCGTAGCGGAACACCTCGGGGTTGCGCAGGTAGTCGAGCAGGTCGTTGCCCTGGTTGTAATGGATGCCGAGGCTCTGTTCCTGGATGAATGCGTTGTAGCTGACCGCGTCGAGCTGCAGGCACGCGGCGAGCGCGATGGGTCCGAGCGGGCAGTGCAATGCGAGCGCGACGTCGTAGCTTTCCGCGAGCGTCGCGATCTTGCGGCACTCGGTGATGCCGCCCGCGTGCGACGCGTCCGGCTGAATGATGTCGACGTAGCCGCCCGCGAGGACGTGCTTGAAGTCCCAG
Organism: Burkholderia sp. BE12; assembly: GCF_002959955.1. NCBI lineage: Bacteria > Pseudomonadati > Pseudomonadota > Betaproteobacteria > Burkholderiales > Burkholderiaceae > Burkholderia > Burkholderia sp. BE12. The sequence continues at coordinate 117,919 of NZ_PREY01000009.1, forward strand.
CGCGAGTACAGCCGTTCGCCGAGCGCGATCGGCGTGTTGGTCTGGTTGACGATGTCGCGCAGCGCCTCGGCGTTCTCCGACAGCACCGGCTCCTCGATGAACATCAGCTTGTACGGATCGAGTTCCTTCGCCAGCACCTTCGCCATCGGCTTGTGCACGCGGCCGTGGAAGTCGACGCCGATCCCCACGTGCGGGCCGACCGCGTCGCGCACCGCCGCGACGTTGGCGATCACCTGCTCGACCTTGTCGTAGGTGTCGACGATCTGCAGCTCTTCGGAGCCGTTCATCTTCACGGCCTTGAAGCCGCGCTCGACGACCGCGCGCGCATTGTTCGCGACGTCGCTCGGCCGGTCGCCGCCGATCCACGAATACACCTTGATGCGATCGCGCACCTGGCCGCCCAGCAGCGCGTGCACGGGCACGCCGTGATGCTTGCCCTTGATGTCCCACAGCGCCTGGTCGACGCCCGCGATCGCGCTCATCATGATCGGGCCGCCGCGGTAGAAGCCCGCGCGGTACATCACCTGCCAGTGATCCTCGATCAGGAGCGGGTCGCGGCCGACGAGGTAGTCGGCCAGTTCCTGCACGGCGGCCTCGACCGTGTGCGCGCGACCTTCGACGACCGGCTCGCCCCAGCCGATGATGCCCTCGTCGGTTTCGATCTTGAGGAACAGCCAACGGGGCGGGACGACGAACGTTTCGAGGCGGGTGATTTTCATGACGCGAGTCTCCATGATTGACCGGCGCGGCCGTGCCGACGCGGCACACGATCCGTGCTTTCGCGATTATCCTAGCGTAGTCGAATAAAAAATAGTATTAATAGCATTAATGTGCAGATAGTGGGCACCGCACCCGACGGAGAACGATCATTCAACGCGACCTGCATGGACAGACGGCCTTCCGGCTCGCGACGGCGATCCTGCGCGGCGACTATCCGCCCGAATCGCTGTTGCCGAGGGAACCCGACCTGATGGAGATGTACGGCGTGAGCCGCACGGTGATGCGCGAGGCGTTGCGCACGCTGACGTCGAAGGGGCTGGTCGAATCGCGGCCGAAAGTCGGCACGCGCGTACGTCCGCGCCGTGCGTGGAACCTGCTCGATGCCGATCTGCTCGACTGGTATGCGCGCGTCGCGCCGCCCCTCGCGTTCGCGCTCAAGCTGCAGGAGATGCGCGAGATGATCGAGCCGTACGCGGCCGCGCTGGCCGCGCGCACCCATACGCCCGACGCGTTCGACGCGATCGAGGGCGCGGCGCGCGCGATGGCGGCCGCGCGCAACGTCGACGAATGGGTGCGCGCCGACCTGCGCTTTCACCTGAGCGTGCTGGAGGCCGGCGGCAACGAGCTGCTGGTGCCGCTCGGCGCGCTGATCGATCGTACGCTCGAGGCGCAACTGCAGCTGAACGCGCGTCGGGCGGACGTGTACAACGCGTCGCTTGCCGAGCACACGGCCGTCAGCGACGCGATCCGCGTGCGCGACGAGGACGGCGCGCGCCGCGCGATGGCGACGCTGCTCGCGGTGACGCGCGCGCGAATCGAGATGTCGTGACGGGAGCAGGGCGGCCGGTGCCGCGCCGTCAGGCGGCGTTCGCGCAGCCGCCCGGCTTGTGGATGCGCTCCGTCGACGCCGGGTACTTCGCGAGCAGGCTCGCCGGCCGCCGCGGGCGAGCGACCAGGTCGCCGCCGCAGTTCGGGCAGCGGCCCTTCAGCACGTCGTCCGCGCAGGTCGCGCAAAACGTGCACTCGAATGTACAGATGCGCGCGTCCGCCGAATCGGGCGGCAGGTCCTTGTCGCAGCATTCGCAACCGGGGCGCAGTTCGAGCATGATGGTCTCCTGGGTCGGTGAGGGATGGGCGCCGCCCGGACATTGCGTGCGGCGCGTGCGAGCGCTACTGTACGCGTTTGGATCGGCCCGGCCAACGGTGTCCCGCCCGGGCGCCGGCGACGCGCACGGGCCGCACCGGGAGACGACCATGCTTTATCGCGGAAGCTGTCACTGCGGCGACGTGACGTTCGAGGCGGAAGGCGACCTGCAGGGCGTGATGGCGTGCAACTGCTCGATCTGCCACCGCAAGGGTGCGCTGATGTGGTTCGTGCCGCGCGACCACATGAAGCTGCTGACGCCCGACGAGAATCTGGCGACCTACCTGTTCAACAAGCACGTGATCCGGCATCGCTTCTGCAAGCGCTGCGGGATTCACGCGTTCGGCGAAGGCGTCCACCCGGACGGCACCGCGATGGCCGCGATCAACGTGCGCTGCCTCGAGGGCGTCGACCTCGACGCGCTGCCCGTCACGCACTACGACGGCCGCTCGCGCTGAGCGGCGCGCCGGCGCGGGCGCCTGCGCGCCGCGATCGGATCAGGACGGTTGCACGGCGGCCGCGTTCGGCGCAGGCGTTTCCGCCTGCGGTGCGGGCCCCGCGGTGCGCGTGCCGGCGTCGGCCGGGCGTTCGATCAGCGGCGCGAGCGCGGGCGCCATCGACTTCAGCAACTGCACGGCCATCGCGCTCGTGAAGTCGTAGCGTGCCGCATACGGCTCGTGCGCGGTCGCCGTCAGCACGCCGAAGAACCGGTCGCCGAGTGCGAACACGAAGGTGCCGCTGCGGTTGACCTTGCGCGACTCGATCAGCCGCGCGCCGCGCGCATAGACGTTGAATCGCTGATCGCCCGTCCCCGTCTTGCCATATACGTCGAGCGTCTTGCCGTCCGGCAGCGTGAGCCCGCCCGCGAGGCGGCGCGCGGTGCCGTGGAGCACGACGTCGCGCAGCAGCGTGTGCGTCACGTTGACGATCTCCGGCGACAGCATCGGCTGCGGCTGCGCGGCCGCGCGCACGAAGCGGGTTTCGTACGGCGTGCCCTTCGCGAAATCGAGCCGCGTGATCGTCTCGGTCGGCGCCTTCTGGCCGCCGTTCGCGACCAGGCCGATCAATTTCGCGAGCGCGTCGGGCTGGTCGCCCGATGCGCCGATCGCGGCCGCGTAGGACGGCGTCACTTCCGCGAACGGGTAGCCGAGCGCGCGCCACGACTTCGTGATCTCCGCATACGCGCGCAGCTCGACCATGCGGCGGATGCGCCGGTCCTGCGTCGCGTGGTAGCGGGTCTTGTACAACCATGAATACGTGTAGAAACGCACCTCGCGGCTGTCGCGCTGAACGTCGGCGAGCGCTGCGCCCGGGTGCGCGCGCAGGTAGTTGAGCGTCCACAGCGCGAGCGGATGGACGCTCGCGATATAGCCGCGGTCGTTGAGGTTGAAGCGGTCGATCGCGTACTTCGCATAGAGCGCGGCGAGATCGTCGTCGGACAGCGTCGCGGCCGGCGTGCCCTTCAGTTGCGCGCGCATCTGCGCATCGAACCATGCGAGCGATTCGTTCGGCGCGACGCTGCGTAGCACCGTCGCGATCTTCGGCGGCGACTTGCGTACGTCGCGCAGCATCAGCGCGAGCGCGTCGTCGGGCGCCTTGCCCGCATAGCGCGTGTAGTACCGCTTCACGTAGACCTGGCTTTCGCCGTCGACGAATTGCTGAAGGTAATGCTGGCGCTGCGCCGGATCGCCGAGCCACGACGACGACGGCCCGGCCGCTTGCAGCGTCTCGTAGTGGACGATGTCGCGCATCAGCCGCACGAACACGAGGTTGACCGAGTGCTCGAACGCCGCGTGCAGCGTCATGATGCGGCCGTTGTCCGACTTCTCGAAGTTGGAGAACACCTGCGCGCCGCCGCCCGTGTAGAACACGTCGGGGCTCGCCGAATACTTGCGTTCGACGGCCGCATCGAGCATCGCCTGCAGCGAGCGGTCGCGCGTATGCGACAGGTAGTCGAGTGCCCAGCGCGACAGCCCGTCGATCGGATCGGGCTTCACGCGCGCCAGCGCCGCGTTCGACAGGTTCGCATAGCGCGCATGCAGATCGGAGACGATCTGCAGGTACGTGATCAGCGTGCGCAGCTTCGCGGTCGAGCCGAGGTTGATGCGGCCGCCGCGATTCACGTCGAACGGCTGGTTCACGCTGTCGGTCTGCACGCGCAGCAGGTTCGCGCCGTTGCGGTGTTCGTACAGCGTGAAGCTGTACGTGAGGTGCGACGGGTCGTCCTTCGGCGCGAGCATCTCGAAACCGTACAGGCCGGCGGCCTGCGCGCCGTCGCGCGTCGACGCCTGCGCGAGCCGCTGGGCGACCGCCTGCTGCACGCCGTTGTCGAGGGTGCTGGTAGCCTGCAGATCGAGCTGGTCGAGCTGGTACAGGTCGCCGATGCCGAGCGCCGACAGCAGCGACGCGCGCGCGGAGGTTACGGCCTTGCGCGACACGAACGACTGCACGCGCGCGGCGGCCGGCGGCGCGCTGCGTTCGATCTGCGCGGCGAGCGCGGCATCGCGCAGCGCGGGCGAGATCACGCCGCCGTTCGACAGCAGCCGCAGGTAGCTGTCGGTCAGCTTCTGCAGCGCCGGATAGCCGCGGTTGAGGAAGTACGACGGCGCGCGCTGCGCGATCAGCAGCGACAACACCTCGCGGAACGTCTTGCCCTGCTGGTCGACGTTGTCGCCGGTCGTCGGCGCGGACAGCACGCGGTTGACGTCGTTGAAGTCGCGGCCGTACCACGCGGCGAGACCGTCGCCGATGCCGGTGATTTCGCCCACGTGCGGCCGCGCGGCGAGCGGCACCGAGTTCAGGTAGCGCACGACGATCGTGCGGCGCGCGAGCATCGTTTGCGGGCCGTTCAGGTAGGCGCGCACCGACGCGGAGGCGATCTGCCGCAGCTTCTCGGGCGGCGTCGCGGTGCGGCCCTCGGGCGAATGGCGGAACTTCTCGATCTGCGTCGCGAGCGTGCTGCCGCCCGGGCGCGACTGATGGCGGTTGACGACGTGCAGCGCCTGGTCGGCGAGCGCGCGGCTGAAGCGCCCCCAGTCGATCGCCGGGTTGCGGTTCGGTTCGTTCGCGTCGAGCAGGTAGCGATCCTCGATGAATAGCAGCGAATCGGTGATCACGCGCGGCACGGTGTCGAAGTCGGCATAGACGCGCTGCGGAAACACGGTCGCGAACAGCGGCGAGCCGGTCGAATCGAACAGCATCAGGCCCGTCTGGTCTTTCTCTTCGTAAGGGAGAAACAGCCCGCGCTGGCCAAGCGACAGCATCCGTTGCGAATCGCGCGCCTGCTCGCTGACGACGAAGCCGCGCGCGAGCAGCCGCTGCTGGAACGCGGGAATCATCGCGTAGCCGAAGCGCTGGTCGTACGGGCCGTTCGCGGGGAAGCGGATGTGATCGCTCGGCCCCGCTTCGACCGTGTAGCCGACGTCGCGGGTGAGCTCGGACAGGTAGTGCGCCTGCAGCCGGGATGTTTCGATCTCGGTCTGCACAAGCCGCGCGACGATCGCCACCGCGATCAGCAGTGCGGCGAGCAAGGACCACTTGACCCACGTCCAGACCGATGCGAGACCGGTCACGCGCGGCAGGATACGATTCAGCGGCCGATTCATGGCGGCGTCTCCCTGAGGGCGCGGTTATCCGGCCGCACCCTATTGAGGATTAGTGTAGTCCTCCGCGGCGGGCTGCCAAGGCCGGTTGACTACCGAGATGCGCCGGCGCAACAGGCGTGCCCATACCGGCCGAGCGACCGGCCAACGGCCGCAGGAGCCCCAGCCGGCGCGCCGCCCGGGCCATGCGACGGTCGAACGGGCAGCGGTGAATCGGCGTGAAAAATGGTGCGCGATTCCACGGTTCATTCAACTGACGAAATGGTCGATCAGGTGATCGACGAAAAGCCGGGCCTTGCGCGGAAAGTGCCGCCGGCTCGGATACGCGACATTCATTTCGAGCGCCTCGAGCCGATAGCCGGGCAGCAGCGCCAGCAGCCGGCCGTCGTCGAGATCCGACTCGACGAGGAAGTCGGGCAGGACCGCGACGCCCATGCCGGACAACGCCCAGTTCCGGATCAGCCCGACGTTGTTCGACGACGCGGACTTGTTCGGACGCACGGTGATGCGCGTCTGGTCGTGATCGAACGACAGGTATTCGCCCATGAAATCGGCATGGAATGCCAGGCATGCGTGCGACGCGAGATCATGCGGATGCATGGGCGCGCCATGCCGGTCGACATATTGCGGCGCGGCGCAGACGATCTGCTTGAGCCGCGTGAGCGGGCGCTTCACCAGTGTGTTGTTGCTGATGTGCTGGGACAGCAGCAGGCCGACGTCGAAGCCCTCCGACACGAGGTCGACGTGACGATCCACGATCGTGACTTCCGGCACGATGGCCGGGTGGCGCATCTTGAACGCGTCGATGGCCGGCGCGAGCACGTGCATGCCGAACATGACCGGCGCGGCGATTTTCAGCGATCCGATCGGTTCGTGATGCATCGATGCGATCGTTTCCTCGACCCGGTCGATTTCGTCGATCACGTGACGTATCTGCGCCAGATAGAGATGGCCCGCGTCGGTCAGCGACAGGCTGCGGGTGGTGCGATTCAGCAGGCGGGCGCCGAGCCGATCCTCGATGCTCATGACGAGGCGGGTGGCCGACGAATTGGATATGTTCAGTTCCGTGGCCGCGCGCACGAAACTACGAAGTTCGGCGACCTTGACGAAGAGTCGCATCGGTAGGAGTTCGTCCATTTTTTTATCGATATATAGAAAGTGTTGATTGAATTCTATCTATCGGTTTACTGAATTTTAATGGGCTTTTTTTACGAATGATTATTATGGAATTGCGTATTTATCGGGTGTGAGAACGGCCGGAGAATGATGGGTTCCGAGGTGGGTAGGTCGTTGAATCAATGATTTGATTCGGTTTGCTATTAAACCTTTTTGGTGGGATTGTATTTAGTAATTGTACGAAAATATAGGTTAATTTTTTATTAAAGCATCCGCTATTCTCGATGCAATGTGATGCCGAGCCGGATGTGTCCTGTCGTCACGGCAGCTTCGCGCGATTGCGTCGACGCATGGCTTCGACGAAGCAGTGGATCGGGTAGCCGCAGGCAACCGGGCAGCGCATCGCGGCTCGTGAGCACACCGGGGCGCCGGATAGCCGCGCGCGACGCATACTTCTTGCAGCCGCCGGTTGGTGCCGCGGGAGGCGCGTGTCGCGGCGACGAGCGATGATATGCTCGCGGAACGCCCGCGATCGACGGGCAGTTTGCCCGCGCGCGACTGCGTTGCGCGGCGTTTCCGAGGGAAGAACCGACATCATGAGCCGCAAATTCATTCTGAAGGGCGACACGACCGATCACGGCGGCGTCGTGCTCGAAGGGATCGCCAATTCGTCGTTCGACGGGCGCGAACTCGCATACCTCGGCGCATCCGTGTTCTGTGCGGCGTGCAAGTCGCCGGGCGTGATCGTGTCGGACGGCGGCGAGCGCACGATGACCGTGATGGGTAAGGTCGTTGCCCTCGAACACGACTTGTGCCAGTGCCAGTGCACGCCGCAGCCGAAACTGATCGCGTCGCAGGCCACCGGGACCATCTCGGCGTAAAACGCGCCGCGCGGATGCAGCCACGCGGAGGCAGCCGCGCGGACGCAGTTGCCCTCCGGGCGGCATCGATGCACGGGCGCTTGCCGTCAGGCGCTGCCTTCGGTCTCGATCACGAGGATGCGCGCGGCGCCGAGCGGATGCGCGACGTGCTCGGTGCCGACCGTCGCGTGGAAGACGTCGCCCGTTTCGAGCACCGTCGCGTGCTCGACGCCTGCGTCGCGGTAGCGCATCTCGACGCGGCCATCGAGCACCGCGAACACCTCCTCGCCGTCGTTCACATGCCAGCGATACGGCTGGTCGGTCCAGTGCAGCCGGACCGTGATGCCGTTCAGGTTCGCGATGTCGAGGGCGCCCCACGCGCGGTCCGCCGTGAATGCGGCGCTCCGGATGATGTTCATCGATGTGTTCCCCGGCACGCGTGCGCGCCGCTTTCCAGTGATTTTCCCGACATCCGCATTCAGCGCGACGTGGCGCGCAGCGCCTGCTCGACGATCTGCTTACGCTTCGCGAAGCCGGCCGCCGAACGCTCGGTGACGCGCTCCACGACCGCGGCCGGCGCGGTGTCGGGCGAGCCGGCGTCGAACGGCGGCGCGGGCGCGTATTCGAGCTGCAGCTGGATCGCCTGCGCTTCCTCGTCGCCGACCAGCTCCGCGGCGATCGTCAGCGCGAAATCGATGCCGGCCGTCACGCCGCCGCCCGTGACCAGGTTGCCGTCGCGCACGACACGCTCGCGCACGGGTATCGCACCGAGCGGTTCGAGCAGCGCGTGGTATCTCCAGTGCGTCGTCGCGCGCCGCCCGCGCAGCAGGCCGGCCACGCCGAGCAGTAGCGAGCCCGTGCAGACCGACGTCACGTAGCGCGCGGTGGCCGCGCGCCGTTGCACGAACGCGATCGTTTCGGCATCGAGCAGCAGCTCGTTGATGCCGATCCCGCCCGGGATGCAGATCACGTCGAGCGGCGGGCAGTCGTCGAACGTACAGGTCGGCGCGAGTGCGAGGCCGCTGCTCGACGCGACCGCGTCGCGCGACTTCCACACCAGATGGACGGCCGCATCCGGCAGCGACGCGAGCACGTCGTGCGGGCCGGTGAGGTCGAGTTGCTGGACGCCCGGAAAGACGAGAAGGCCGATATGCAGGGTCATGCGAAGGCTCCGAGAGGGAAGGGAACGCGCGCCGTTCGGCACGGGATGGACAGATCGATTCTAGGCGCGTAGTGTTTGGCGAAATCGCCATATCCCCCACGTTTTCAGCCAATGGACATGCCTGCCGCCGCCCCGCGTTCGATCCTGGTCCTCGCGTTTCCCCGTGCGCAATTGCTCGATGTGACGGGGCCGCTGCAGGTGTTCGCGTCCGTCAACGAGCTCGCGCTGGAGCGCGGGCAGCCGGCGCCGTATGCGCCGCGCGTCGTGGCCGTCGAAGCGGGGCCCGTCGAGACGTCGTCGGGCCTCGTCGTGATGGCCGAGTCGCTCAGCGCGGCCGCGCGCCGTCCGGATACGCTGATCGTCGCCGGCGGCAAGGGCGTGCATGCGGCATCGAAGGATGCGCGGGTGGTGCGCTGGGTGCGGCAGCAGGCCGGGCGCGCGCGGCGCGTGGCGTCCGTCTGCACCGGCGCGTTTCTGCTCGCGGAAGCCGGCCTGCTCGACGGCCGGCGCGCGGTCACGCATTGGGCGCGCTGCGACGAATTCGCGGCGCGCTACCCGAACGTGCGCGTCGAGCCGGACCCGATCTTCATCCGCGAAGGCGCGCTGTGGACGTCGGCCGGCGTGACGGCCGGCATCGATCTCGCGCTCGCGCTGGTCGAGGAGGATCTCGGGCGGGCGACCGCGCTCGACGTCGCGCGAGAACTCGTCGTGTTCCTGAAGCGTCCGGGCGGGCAGGCGCAGTTCAGCACGATGCTGTCGATGCAGCGCACCGCCGACCGGTTCGGCGAGCTGCACGCATGGATGGCCGAGCACCTGACGGCCGACTTGTCAGTGCCCGCGCTCGCCGAGCGCGTGAGCATGAGCGAGCGCAGCTTCGTGCGCCACTATCGCGCGGAAACCGGCCGCACGCCCGCGCGCGCGGTCGAGCAGATCCGTGTCGAGGCCGCGCAACGCCTGCTCGGCGAAACGGCGTGGCCCGTCAAGCGGATTGCCGGGCGTTGCGGTTTCGGTTCCGAGGAGACGCTGCGGCGCAGCTTCGTGCGCGTGCTCGGCGTGTCGCCGCAGGGGTATCGCGAGCGGTTCGTGCGCTAACGTTGGACGGATGAGCGGGGCCGGCGCGACGCCGCCCGGAACTGATTGGAAACGGGTCGATTTCCAGTCCGAAGCATTGGAACTATTCAGGATATGAGAACAATGGACGGGGGCTTGTGCCGCGCCCGTCGCGCGCTCTATTCTGTTCCGTTGGCGATTCGAAGGGGGAAGCAGCATGGACCGCATTCAGGCAATGGAAGTTTTTACCCGCGTGGTCGACGCGAACAGCTTCACGCGGGCGGCCGACACGCTTGCGATGCCGCGCGCGTCGGTGACGACCATCATCCAGAATCTCGAGGCGCTGCTCGGCGTGCGCCTGATGCACCGGACGACGCGCCGGCTGTCGCTGACGCAGGAGGGCGCTGCGTACTACGAGCATTGCATGAAGATCATCGCGGAGATCGCCGAGGCCGACGCGAGTTTCCAGGCCGGCAACCGCAAGCCGAGCGGCATGCTGCGCGTTCACATGCCGAGTTCGCTCGGGCGGCGCATCGTGCTGCCGTCGCTGTCGGTCTTCCGGCAGCGCTATCCGGACATCACGCTCGAGCTGGGGCTGTCCGACCGCTACGTCGATCCGGTCGAGGAAGGCATCGACTGCATGATCCGGGTCGGGCCGCTCGAGGATTCGTCGATGGTCGCGCGGCGCATCGGGATGCTGAAGCGCGTGACGTGCGCGTCGCCCGATTACCTCGCCCGCCACGGCGAGCCGAACGAGATTGCCGATCTCGTCGATCATCATGCGGTGAATTTTCGTTCGAGCCATGGCGCGCGGGCGATTCCGTGGGTGTTCATGATCGACGGCAAGCCATTCGAGGTGCGGATGAACGCCAGCGTCACGGTCAACGATTCGGATGCGTACGTGACGTGCGGGCTCGAAGGCTTCGGGATGATCCAGCCGACGCTGTTCATGGTGCTGCCGAACCTGCTCGACGGCTCGCTGGTCGAGGTGCTGCCGGACTGCAATCCGAAGCCGAAACCGATCTCGATCGTCTATCCGCACAACCGGCATCTGTCGCAGAAGGTGCGCGTGTTCGCCGACTGGATCGCGGAGCTGTTCGAGTCGACGCCGGCGCTGGAGGGTGGGGAAAACTGGCGGGGGAAGGTGGAGGTGCAGGCGGCGCTCCAGAGAGGGGCGGTGGCCGTGTGACGCTGCGCATCGGCGCGCAGCGCTTGGCGCCGTTTCGGTTGCTCCGTCAAATGCCGCCGCTGCACGATCCGTGCCGTGGGCGGCCGAGTGGCTGATGGGCCGGGCTGGATCATCATCGATGCGTGAGCGAGTGGGGTGTTGATGCAGACGGGGATGTTGCGACAGGAAGTCACTGACGCGTGACGCAATGAAAAAAGCCGCTGTTCCTTTCGAAACAGCGGCTTTTCGCATTTGGTGGCGAATCAGGGATTCGAACCCCGGACCTGCGGATTATGATTCCGTCGCTCTAACCGACTGAGCTAATTCGCCGAAGACTTGAATTATGTCGATCGGCCGTCCGGCTGTCAATACCTTTTTCCATCTTTCCCGAAAAAAGTTGCCGCCGCCCCGTGCCGACCTCCATCACGGCCGGGAGCCGGCCACCGGAAGGCGTATCTCCGCCGGCCGTCCCCCGCTCCACGCACACCATCAATCCTGCGCGTAGATGTCCGAGTCCTTCGTCTCCTTGACGAACAGCAGGCCGATCACGAAGGTGGCCAGCGCGATCACGATCGGGTACCAGAGCCCCGAATAGATGTTGCCCTTCGCCGCGACGATCGCGAACGCGGTCGCCGGCAGGAAGCCGCCGAACCAGCCGTTGCCGATGTGATAGGGCAGCGACATCGACGTGTAGCGGATCCGCGTCGGGAACATCTCGACCAGCATCGCGGCGATCGGGCCGTAGACCATCGTCACGTAGATCACGAGGATCGTCAGGATCACGATCGTCATCGGCCAGTTGAGTTGCGCCGGGTCGGCCTTCGCCGGGTAGCCGGCCCCCTTCAGCGTCGACGCGAGCGTCTTGTCGAACGCGGCGCCCTGCGCCTTCGCGTCGGCCGCCTTGCCGTCGTAGGTCTGGATCACCGTGTCGCCGACCTTGATTTCAGCCGGCGTACCGGCCGGCGCCGCGACGTTCTCGTAGTTCAGGCCGGCCTTCGCGAGCGCGCCCTTCGCGATGTCGCACGAGCTGGTGAACTTCGACGTACCGACCGGGTTGAACTGGAACGAACAGGTGGCCGGATCGGCGACGACCGTGATCGGCGCCTTCTGCGTCGCGAGTTCGAGCTGCGGATTCGCGTAGTGCGTGAGCGCCTTGAACAGCGGGAAGTAGGTCAGCGCCGCGATCAGGCAGCCGGCGAGGATGATCGGCTTGCGGCCGATCTTGTCCGACAGCGAACCGAAGAACAGGAAGAACGGCGTGCCGATCAGGAGCGCGATCGCGATCAGGATGTTCGCGCTGGCGCCGTCGACCTTCAGCGTCTGCGTGAGGAAGAACAGCGCGTAGAACTGGCCCGTGTACCACACGACGGCCTGGCCGGCCGTCAGGCCGATGAGCGCGAGGATCACGATCTTCAGGTTCTTCCACTGGCCGAATGCTTCGGTCAGCGGCGCCTTCGACGTCTTGCCCTCCGCCTTGATGCGCAGGAACACCGGCGATTCGTTCAGCTGCAGCCGGATCCACACCGACACCGCGAGCAGCAGGATCGACGCGACGAACGGCACGCGCCAGCCCCAGCTGCCGAACGCTTCCTCGCCGATGAACGTGCGCACGCCGAGGATCACGAGCAGCGACAGGAACAGGCCGAGCGTGGCCGTCGTCTGGATCCACGCGGTGTAGAAGCCGCGCCGGTTGGCCGGCGCATGCTCGGCGACGTAGGTCGCCGCGCCGCCGTACTCGCCGCCGAGCGCGAGGCCCTGCAGCAGCCGCATCGCGATGAAGATCACGGGGGCGGCGATGCCGATCGATGCGTAACCGGGCAGGAAGCCGACCACGAACGTCGAGACGCCCATGATCACGATCGTCACGAGGAACGTGTGCTTGCGGCCGACGAGGTCGCCGAGCCGGCCGAACACGATCGCGCCGAACGGCCGCACCGCGAAGCCGGCGGCGAAGCCGAGCAGCGTGAAGATGAACGCGGCGGTCGGATTGACGCCGGAGAAGAAGCTCTTGCTGATGTAGGCCGCGAGTGACCCGGCCAGGTAAAAGTCGTACCACTCGAACACGGTGCCGAGCGACGACGCGAAGATCACCTTCTTCTCTTCGCCCGTCATCGGCGAGTGCGAAATTTGCCCGCCTAACGTTGCCATGAATCGTCTCCAAGTCCCTTGATATAGATGTGCGGCCGCCTTGGGAGGGGCGGGCCTGTCGACGATTATTGGCACGGAAACTTACGGCGCACTGACTCGCGCGTACAAAACGACTGCGCGTTAACCCGTGTCGAATCGGTCGCTTCGCGAGCCGATCGTGGCACGAACGTCCGGTAAATCGCCGGTTTCGACGTATTCGCGCCGAGCCGCGGCGATGCGCGTCAGGGTTAATCCGGGGCGGTGTCGGTGAGCGGCAGGCTGATGCGCACGAGCGTGCCGGCGAGGCGCGGCGCGTGCTGGTAGACGTGATCGTCGAGCGTCAGCGTGCCGCCGTGCTGCGCGGCGATCTCGCGCACGATCGCGAGCCCGAGGCCGCTGCCGTCGCCTTCGCGGCCGAGGATCCGGTAGAAGCGCTCGACGACACGCTCGCGCTCGCCGGCCGGGATGCCCGGGCCCGTATCCTCGACTTCGAGATGCACGAGCCGCGCCGCGGGCTCGGCACGCACGCGCACGGTGATGCGACCGCCTTCGGGCGTATAGCGGATCGCGTTGTCGACCAGGTTGCCGAGCATCTCGCGCAGCATCACCGGATTGCCGTCGACGTCGAGCGGCGCGTCGTCGTCCGGGCCTTCGTACCCGAGGTCCATGCGTTTCGCGAGCGCGGCCTGTACCCAGTCGCGCACCGTGCGCCGCGCGAGCGCGGCGATCTCGACCGGCTCGAACGTGAGCCCGCTCGCGCGGTTCTCGGCGCGCGCGAGCGCAAGCAGTTGCGTGACGAGCCGCGCGGCCTGCTCGGAGCTCGTCGCGATCTGCTCGAGCGAGCGCTGCACGTCGGGCGGCACCGGGTGGCGCAGCGCGAACTCGGCCTGCGTGCGCAGGCCCGCGAGCGGCGTCTTCATCTGGTGCGCGGCGTCGGCGATGAAGCGTTTCTGCAGCGCCATGTTCTGTTCGAGCCGCGCGAGCAGGTCGTTGAACGACGTGACGAGCGGTTCGATCTCGGGCGGCGCGCGCTGCGCCTCGACGGGCGACAGGTCATCGGGCCGCCGCGCGCGAATGTGCGCCTGCAGCGCGTTGAGCGGTGCGAGCCCGCGCGACAGCCCGAACCAGACGAGCAGGATCGCGAGCGGCAGGATCACGAATTGCGGCAGGATCACGCCCTTGATGATGTCGTTCGCGAGCGCGTTGCGCTTGTCGAGCGTTTCGCCGACCTGCACGAGCACGGGCTGCGCGCCGCTCGCCTGCGGCAGCTCGACGGTCGTATACGCGACGCGCACGTCGTTGCCGCGCAGCAGGTCGTCGCGGAACACGACGACGCCCGGCGGCGGGCGGTCCTCGTCGCGCGGCAGCGGCATGTCGGCCTCGCCCGCGACCAGCTCGCCGCGCGTGCCGAGCACCTGGAAGTAGACGCTGTCGACGTTGTCCGCGCGCAGGAAGTCGCGCGTTTGCTCCGGCAGCGTCAGCTCGGCGACGCCGTTGACCGGGTGGATCTGCCGTGCGAGCACGTATGCGTTGGTCTCGAGCGCGCGGTCGAACGGGCTGTTCGCGATCGTTTTCGCGACGAGATAGGTGACGGCGATGCTCATCGGCCACAACAGCAGCAGCGGCGCGAGCATCCAGTCGAGGATTTCGCCGAACAGCGAGCGCGGGCGCGGCGTTTCGGGCGATTCGGTTTCGTCGGGCGGCGCGAACGGGTTCTCGTAGCGCGCGTCGCGCGCCTCGTCGGCAGCCGACGACGGCGCGCCGGTCGGGTGGCGGGAATGGGCCGGCGTGGCCATCGCGGCGCCGCCCGGCGTCAGCGCAGCGGCGTGCCGGCCGCCGCGGGCTGGGGCGCCGCCGTGTTGGCCGGCGTCGCGGGCGCGACTTTCTCGAGGCAATAGCCGAGGCCGCGCACGGTCGAGATCCGCACGCCGCTCGGTTCGATCTTCTTGCGCAGCCGGTGCACGTAGACTTCGATCGCGTTGTTGCTGACTTCCTCGCCCCATTCGCACAGATGATCGACGAGCTGTTCCTTCGACACGAGGCGGCCGATCCGCTGCAGCAGCACCTCGAGCAGGCCGAGTTCGCGCGCGGAGAGATCGAGCACGTGATCGTTCGCATACGCGATGCGGCCGACCTGGTCGAACGCGAGCGAGCCATGGCGCACGACGGTCGGGCCGCCGCCGGCGCCGCGCCGGGTCAGCGCGCGCACGCGCGCCTCGAGCTCGTTGAGCGCGAACGGCTTGGCCATGTAGTCGTCGGCGCCGAGGTCGAGCCCCTTCACGCGTTCGTCGACGCTGTCGGCGGCGGTCAGGATCAGCACGGGCAGATTGGAATTGCGTGCGCGCAGGCGCTTGAGGACGTCGAGCCCGGACATTTTCGGTAGCCCGAGATCGAGGATCAGCAGGTCGAAAGTCTGCATGGACAGCGCGGTGTCGGCGTCGACGCCGCTCTTCACGTGATCGACGGCATAGCCCGATTGGCGGAGTGACCGGGTGAGGCCGTCCGCGAGTATGCTGTCGTCTTCGGCGATGAGAATTCGCATGTTGCTGACCGATGCCGGCAGGGCGTTCTCGCCGGTGCGGCTGTCTCCGAAGTTATTCGTGTACAACGCTCTGCATTGCGGGCTTGCACAAAACACTGTTTTTTTATACAGTGTCTGAATTCGTGGGCAGCGCTTGAAGCGGGCGCGCCTCCAACAGACGCTGCTCATCATAGCAAAGGACGATTCATGGAAGATAGCAAGAAGGGCTCCGGGATGACCGCCGAGAAGAGCAAGGCGCTGGCGGCCGCACTCGCGCAGATCGAGAAGCAGTTCGGCAAAGGGTCGATCATGCGCATGGGCGACGCCGAGGCGGCCGAGGACATCCAGGTCGTCTCCACGGGTTCGCTGGGTCTCGACATCGCGCTTGGCGTCGGCGGCCTGCCGCGCGGCCGGGTGGTCGAGATCTACGGTCCGGAATCGTCCGGTAAAACCACGCTCACGCTGCAGGTCATCGCCGAACTGCAGAAGATCGGCGGCACGGCAGCCTTCATCGATGCCGAGCACGCGCTCGACGTTCAGTACGCGTCGAAGCTCGGCGTGAACGTGCCGGAACTGCTGATCTCGCAGCCGGACACCGGCGAGCAGGCGCTGGAAATCACCGACGCGCTGGTGCGCTCGGGCTCGATCGACATGATCGTCATCGACTCGGTCGCGGCGCTCGTGCCGAAGGCCGAAATCGAAGGCGAGATGGGCGATTCGCTGCCGGGCCTGCAGGCTCGCCTGATGTCGCAGGCGCTGCGCAAGCTGACCGGCACGATCAAGCGCACGAACTGCCTCGTGATCTTCATCAACCAGATCCGGATGAAGATCGGCGTGATGTTCGGCAATCCGGAAACCACGACGGGCGGCAACGCACTGAAGTTCTACTCGTCGGTGCGTCTCGACATCCGCCGGATCGGCTCGATCAAGAAGAACGACGAGGTGATCGGCAACGAGACCCGCGTGAAGGTCGTCAAGAACAAGGTGGCGCCGCCGTTCCGCGAAGCGATCTTCGACATCCTGTATGGCGAAGGCATTTCGCGTCAGGGCGAGATCATCGATCTCGGCGTGCAGGCGAAGATCGTCGACAAGGCGGGCGCCTGGTACAGCTACAACGGCGAGAAGATCGGCCAGGGCAAGGACAACGCGCGCGAATTCCTGCGTGAGAATCCGGAAATCGCACGCGAGATCGAGAACCGCATTCGCGAATCGCTCGGCGTCGTCGCAATGCCTGATGGCGCTGGCAACGAAGCCGAGGTGTTGGACGAAGAAGAGTGATGGTCGGGCGCCGAGGTCAGGCTGGCGAGACGGAAGAGAGCGACGCGCCCGAAACGGCGGGTCGCTCCGGCCGGCGAGCCGGATCCTCGGGCGCCGACCGGCGGGACGCAGGCGGCAACGCCGCGAACCGCACCGCGACGAGGGCATCCGACGATGCCCTCGTTTCATTTGAGATTGCCGCACCGGACGATCCGTTCGACGACGATGAGTCGTTCGACGCACACGATCGCTCCCGCCGTCGCGTGTCCGGTGTCCGCTTCCCGGGCGATCGCGCAGCCGATTCGCCCGCGGCAGAAGATGTCTATACGCGCAGCAGCCAGCATCCGCGCCGCACACGCCGCGCAGCCGGCGCGTCTTCCGGCGCTGCTTCAAGCGACGCTCCGGGCGCCGGCGAGCGCAAGTCGTCGAAGCCGCCGCGGTCGTTGAAGGGCCGCGCGCTCGGCTATCTGTCGAGGCGCGAATACAGCCGCACGGAGCTCGCGCGCAAGCTCGCCCCCTACGTCGGCGAGGACGAATCCGTCGAACCGGTCCTCGATGCGCTGGAAAAGGAAGGCTGGCTGTCCGACGCGCGCTTCGCCGAGAGCCTCGTGCATCGCCGCGCATCGCGCGTCGGCGTCGCGCGCATCGTCAGCGAGCTGAAGCGCCATGCGGTCGGTGACAGTCTCGTCGAAGAGGTGAATGCGCAATTGCGCGAGACCGAGTTGACGCGCGCGCAGGCCGTCTGGCGCAAGAAATTCGGTGCACTGCCGCAAACGCCCGCGGAGCGCGCGAAGCAGGCGCGCTTCCTTGCCGCCCGCGGCTTCTCGAGTGCGACCATCGTGAAGTTGCTGAAAGTCGGCGACGATTTCCCGATCGACGACTGACGCGCCCGGCCGCGCGTGTGGCGCGCGATTTTGCTGCATTGCAACCGCTTCCGGCAGGCGGGAATACCCGCCGTCGCGGCAAACTGTCTCAAATACCCAATATGCTAAAATCCACCGGTTTTCCTCTTCGGCCTCAACCTCCAGCATGCCGCTATCCGAGCCCGTGCCCCGTCAGTTGCGACATCGACGCGCAATCCGAGCGGAAGCCTACGAGCGCGGCGACGGCTTGTGGGACATCGAAGCCTGCCTGACCGACCACAAGCCGCGCGATGTCGCACTTGCGTCGGGCATCCGGCCCCAGGGCCTGCCGATCCACGAACTCTGGCTGCGCGTGACCATCGATCGTGACCTCAATGTCGTCGACGCCGAAGCGTCTTCGGAATGGGTGCCCTATCCCGGTCACTGTCAATCCGCCCCGCCTGCCTATCGGGCCCTCATCGGGCTCAATCTCTTCCGCAATTTCCGCCGCAACGCGAACCGGCTGCTCGCCGGCGTCGCAGGCTGTTCCCATCTCACCGAACTGTGCGCCGTGCTGCCGACGGCCGCGATCCAGGCGTTCGCCGGTGATGTGTGGAACGTGCGCGAGGAGGGCGGCGAAGGGCCGGATCATGACGGCGTGCACGCCGAACCGCCGTTCCAGCTCGGCCGCTGCCGTGCGCTGCGATTCGACGGCGAGGTCGTGCGGCAGTACTACCCGCGCTGGTATGGCCCGATTCGGCCGGATCTGCCCGGTGAAGGCAGCACGAAGGAATGAACGGAAATCATTCGAAGAAGCGTCTTAAGCGACATTTCATCCAACTCTCAGACTGAAGGGAATCACGCATGAAGATTCACGAGTACCAGGGTAAGGAAATCCTGCGGAAATTCGGCGTCGCGGTACCGCGCGGCAAGCCGGCGTTCTCGGTGGACGAGGCCGTCAAGGTGGCGGAAGAGCTCGGCGGCCCGGTTTGGGTCGTGAAGGCTCAGATTCACGCAGGCGGCCGTGGCAAGGGCGGCGGCGTGAAGGTGGCGAAGTCGATCGAACAGGTGCGCGAATACGCGAACCAGATCCTCGGCATGCAGCTCGTCACGCACCAGACCGGTCCGGAAGGCCAGAAGGTCAACCGCCTGATGATCGAGGAAGGCGCCGACATCAAGCAGGAACTGTATGTCAGCCTCGTCGTCGATCGCGTGTCGCAAAAGATCGTTCTGATGGGTTCGAGCGAAGGCGGCATGGACATCGAGGAAGTCGCCGAAAAGCATCCGGAACTGATCCACAAGGTCATCGTCGAGCCGTCGACGGGCCTGCTGGATGCCCAGGCCGACGATCTCGCCGCGAAGATCGGCGTGCCGGCTGCGTCGATTCCGCAAGCGCGCGCGATCCTGCAAGGCCTGTACAAGGCATTCTGGGAAACCGACGCATCGCTGGCTGAAATCAACCCGCTGAACGTCTCCGGCGACGGCAAGGTCACCGCACTCGACGCGAAGTTCAACTTCGACTCGAACGCGCTGTTCCGTCACCCGGAAATCGTCGCGTACCGCGATCTGGACGAAGAAGATCCGGCTGAAATCGAAGCGTCGAAGTTCGACCTCGCGTACATCTCGCTCGACGGCAACATCGGCTGCCTCGTGAACGGCGCAGGCCTAGCGATGGCGACGATGGACACCATCAAGCTGTTCGGCGGCGAACCGGCGAACTTCCTGGACGTCGGCGGTGGCGCGACGACCGAGAAGGTCACCGAAGCGTTCAAGCTGATGCTGAAGAACCCGGGTCTGAAGGCGATCCTCGTGAACATCTTCGGCGGCATCATGCGCTGCGACGTGATCGCGGAAGGCGTGATCGCCGGTTCGAAGGCCGTGAACCTGAACGTGCCGCTCGTCGTGCGCATGAAGGGCACGAACGAAGACCTCGGCAAGAAGATGCTGGCCGATTCGGGCCTGCCGATCATCTCGGCTGACAGCATGGAAGAGGCTGCGCAGAAGGTCGTCGCGGCTGCCGCAGGCAAGTAACGCTATCGAATACGCATGGCGGCGCGGCTTGCACGCGACGCCCATCGAACAGAGGTCAAAATACATGTCGATTCTGATCAACAAGGACACGAAGGTCATCACGCAGGGCATTACCGGCAAAACCGGTCAGTTCCATACGCGCGCCTGCCGTGAATACGCAAACGGCCGCGAAGCATTCGTCGCGGGCGTGAACCCGAAGAAGGCCGGCGAGGATTTCGAAGGCATTCCGATCTACGCGAGCGTCAAGGAAGCGAAGGCGGAAACCGGCGCGACCGTGTCGGTTATCTACGTTCCGCCGGCAGGCGCAGCCGCTGCGATCTGGGAAGCGGTCGAAGCCGATCTGGATCTCGCGATCTGCATCACGGAAGGCATCCCCGTCCGTGACATGATCGAAGTGAAGGACCGCATGCGTCGCGAAGGCCGCAAGACGCTGCTGCTCGGGCCGAACTGCCCGGGCACGATCACGCCGGACGAACTGAAGATCGGCATCATGCCGGGTCACATCCACCGCAAGGGCCGCATCGGCGTCGTGTCGCGTTCGGGCACGCTGACGTATGAAGCAGTTGCCCAGCTGACGGCACTCGGCCTCGGCCAGTCGTCGGCAGTCGGTATCGGCGGCGACCCGATCAACGGTCTGAAGCACATCGACGTGATGAAGATGTTCAACGACGATCCGGATACGGATGCGGTCGTGATGATCGGCGAAATCGGCGGTCCGGACGAAGCCAACGCCGCCGAGTGGATCAAGGACAACATGAAGAAGCCGGTCGTCGGCTTCATCGCTGGCGTCACGGCGCCTCCGGGCAAGCGCATGGGCCACGCCGGCGCGCTGATCTCGGGCGGTGCGGATACGGCCGAAGCGAAGCTGGAAATCATGGAAGCGTGCGGCATCACCGTCACGCGCAACCCGTCGGAAATGGGCCGTCTGCTGAAGAAGGCGCTGTAATCATTTCCCTCGGGCTCGTCCTGCAGAAAACGCCGGCTTAGCCGGCGTTTTTTGTTATGCTCGCGCAATGAATTCGTAAGCACCGGGCATGCGTCCTGCATGTGCCGGCGATGAACCGGGTCGCCCGCGGGCGGCCGCCGTCCTTTCCTCACGGCCATGCTCGAATTCCTGACCTCGCTGCACTGGGGCGCCATTCTCCAGATCGTCATCATCGATATCCTGCTCGGCGGCGACAACGCGGTCGTGATCGCGCTCGCGTGCCGCAATCTGCCGGCGAACCAGCGGCTGCGCGGCGTCGTCTGGGGCACCGCAGGGGCGATCCTGCTGCGTGTCGCGCTGATCACGTTCGCGGTGGCGCTGCTCGACGTGCCGTTCCTGAAGCTCGGCGGCGGGCTGCTGCTGCTGTGGATCGGCATCAAGCTGATGGCGCCGGCCGCCGACGCGCACGACAACATCAAGCCGGCCGACCGGCTGTGGGACGCCGTGAAGACGATCGTGATCGCCGATGCGGTCATGAGCCTCGACAACGTGATCGCGATCGCCGGCGCGGCCGAGCAGGCCGATCCGTCGCACCGGCTCGCGCTCGTGATCTTCGGGCTCGTCGTCAGCGTGCCGATCATCGTATGGGGCAGCACGCTGGTGCTGAAGCTGCTCGACCGTTTCCCGGTCGTCGTGGCGTTGGGCGCCGGGCTGCTCGGCTGGATCGCGGGCGGGTTGATCGTGAACGACCCGGTTGGCGATCGCTGGCCGGTGCTCGATACGCCGTCGGTGGTGTACGGCGCGAGCATCGCCGGCGCGCTGTTCGTCGTCGCGATCGGTTACGCGCTCAGGAAACGCCGCAACGTGCCGCACGCGCACTGACTGGCCATCCGGCCGACTGTCGGCCTCGCGGCCCGCTGGCTACGATCGAGACGCCTGCCTGTATCGGCAGGCGTTTTTCGTTTCCGGAGCCCCTGTCATGTTCGAAGCCTTTTCCGTTTCCCTGTTCCGTCGCGTTGCCGCCGATCTCCGGCGCGCGAACCGGCCGTCGCCGCGCTGGCGGCCGGCCGGCTTCACGCTGATCGAACTGATGATCGTGCTGGCGATCGTCGGCGTCGTCGCGGCCTACGCGATTCCCGCGTACCAGGATTACCTCGCGCGGTCGCGCGTCGGCGAGGGGCTTGCGCTCGCGTCGTCCGCGCGGCTCGCGGTTGCCGACAATGCCGCGAGCGGCGCGAGCCTCGACGGTGGCTACAGCCCGCCTGCCGCGACCCGCAACGTCGAATCCGTCACGATCGACGGCGCTACCGGGCAGATCAGGGTCGCGTTCACCTCCCACGTGGCCGCGGCCGGCGCGAATACGCTGGTGCTCGTGCCGTCTGCGCCCGACAAGGCCGATGCGCCCACCGCGCGCGTGCCGCTCAAAAAGGGGGCGATACAGGCGGGCGCGATTGCGTGGGAATGCTTTGCCGCCGGCAAGGACGCATCGTCGCTGCCGGCGCCGGGAGCGGGGCCGTTGCCGGGAGACGCCGCGACGCTGCCCGCGAAATATGCACCCGCGGAGTGCCGCGCGTAAGGCCGGCGCAGAAGGCGGGCGGCCGCGCATGCGGCCTGCCGGCCGCCGATTCGGCCGGCGGGGGCTGCGGCCCCGCGCCGGTTCGCGGAGCGACAGCCCCGCACAGAGCGGGGAAAGTTTTGTATAGTGCGCCGGTTGCTGACATCCGGTTCGCTCATGCCTTCTACTTTTTCCCGTTCGTTGTCGCTCGTTGCGCTGGCTGTCGCCCTGATCTTGCCGTACGCGATCACGAATCACACGTATCCGATCCCGACCTTCTATTCCGAGTTTTCCGCGCTGGTGCT
Organism: Burkholderia sp. BE12; assembly: GCF_002959955.1. NCBI lineage: Bacteria > Pseudomonadati > Pseudomonadota > Betaproteobacteria > Burkholderiales > Burkholderiaceae > Burkholderia > Burkholderia sp. BE12. The sequence continues at coordinate 140,304 of NZ_PREY01000009.1, forward strand.
GTATCTGCTGGTAGGCGTGTCCGTCGTGCTGCTCGCGCGCACCGGCCGTCCGACCGAGCCGTTTGCCGCGCCGGCTGCGTTCGCCGTGCCGCTCGGCTTCGCGGTGGTGCTGATCGCGCAGGTTGCGCTGATCCCGCTCAAGGTGCCGTCGATGAACTGGCTGGCGATCGGTTATCTCGCCGCCGCGCTGGTTGCAATGCAGGCCGGCTACGCGCTTGCGCGCGACGGGATGGCGGAAATCGTGTCGCGGATGATGGCCGGTGCGCTGCTGGTCGGCGGCGTGTTCGCGGTCGGGACCCAGATCGTGCAGCTGTTCCACCTCGAGTCGGCCGTCTCGCCGTTCGTCGTGGTGTACAACATCGCGGTCGACCGCCGTCCATACGGCAACATGGCGCAGGCGAATCACCTGGCCAGCTACATCGCCTTTGCGCTCGCGGGTGCGCTGTACCTGGTGCAGACTCGCCGGCTCGCGGTGTGGGCGTGGCTCGCGCTGTCGCTCGTGCTGTCGGTCGGTCTCGCGCTGACCGTGTCGCGCGGGCCGTGGCTGCAGGTCGCGGTGATGGTCGTCGCGGGCTTCTGGATGGCGTGGGTCGAATCGCGCCGCACGCCCGGCAATGCGCGTGCATGGCTGATACCGGTCGTGCTCGCGGTCGCCTTCATCGCGGTGAACGTCGCGGTGCGCTGGGCCAACGTGCACTACCACCTGAATCTCGCGGAGTCGGCCGCCGACCGGATGCGCGACGCCGGGCAGATCGCGCCGCGCCTCGCGCTGTGGAAGTACGGGCTCGCGATGTTCCGCGAGCATCCGCTACTCGGGGTCGGTTGGGGCGAATTTCCGTCGCACCAGTTCGCGCTCGTGCGCACGCTCGGCGGCGTCGAGATCGCGAACAATTCGCACGACATCTTCATCGACCTGCTCGCGAAGTCCGGTCTCGTCGGGCTCGGCGTGCTCGCCGTCACGCTCGTCACGTGGTTCGTACGCGCGGTGCGGGCGCCGCAGTCGAGCATGCGCGTGTTCGGCTTCGCGCTGATCGGCATCCTGCTGATGCATGCGCTGGTCGAGTATCCGCAGCAATACATGTTCTTCCTGCTGCCGGCGATGTTCGTGATCGGGTTGCTTGAGGTGAAGCCGCTGCGTGTCCTGCCGGGGCGTGCGGCATTCGGGCTGTTCGCGGTGCTGTCGTTCGGCGGCGTGCTGGCGGCGGTGCCCGTGCTGCGCGACTACCAGCGCGCGGAAGTGCTCTATTACGGCAGCAGCCCGGCCGAGCAGTACCGCGATGCGCCGTCGCTGCTGTTCGGCGCGTGGGGCGATTACGGTGCGGCGACGCTGCTCCCGATTTCGCGGGACGATTTGCCGGCCAAGCTCGCCGCGCACGAGCGTGCGATCGCGCTGCTGCCGGGCGAGACGGTGCTGCGCCGCTACGCGGTGCTGCAGGCGCTGGCCGGCCGCGAAGCCGACGCCCTCGATACCGTCGCGCGCCTGCATGTGTTTGCGAAGGAATTGAAGGACTGGCCGCAACAGCTGGCCTCGTTGTACAAGCTGTGCGACCAGGAGCCGGCGCTGAAGGCATTCCGGGCGGCCGTCGTCGCGAAGTACGGGGAAGTGCCGGCCGATGAGGGCGACGATTCGGACGACGACGATTCGGATTGACGCAGATCGTGCCCGCCGGAACGGGGAATGCCGGCGTCGATTGCGTCGCGCTGAAGGCGGCTGACGTCGGAGCAACACGACGCGGCGCGTAGCGTGCCGATCCGGTCGGGTCTCGATTACCTCGCGGATCGCGCGGATTCCGGTCGAATGGGCGGCGATTCGCGTCAACCATTGTCAAATTGCCGCCGCTGGCGGGGCGGCGCGTGCACAATGCGCGAAAGCGTCGGCGTGCGCGCCGGCGTGGGGCGTAGCCGGCGCGAACACGGAAACTTCCCGGCTATCCGGGCATTTCGCCGGGCAGGATCGCGGTCGAGCCTGGCTCGCCGTGCGGCCGTAACGGGGCGCCGGTCCGATGGCCGCGGCGCAGTGCGACACACGCGATGCGGGCGGGGAGGGCTTCCGTCGCGCGGCGCGTGTGCCCAGAACAGTGCTGAAGAACGATATTCGACCATGGCCATTCGCTCGACCTACCTGATCCTGCCCGCCGTCGCGATGCTGTTTTCCGGCTGCGCGATGCTGTCGTCGTCACAGGAAAGCAAGCTGACCTGCCACATTCCGCGTGCCGTCTATCCGGATACCGCGAAGCCGCTCACGCGTCCGGTGACCGTGCTGGTGCGTGCGTTGATGACGACGTCCGGCGAAGCGCAGAACGTCACCGTGACGACGAGCAGCCGCAATGCGGCGGCCGATCGCGCGGCCGTCGAAGCGATGACGCACGCGACCTGTGCGCAGACGGGCGCGACCGCGAATCCGTTCCTGCTGACCCAGCCGTTCGTGTTCGAGCCGCAGCGCGGGCAGTGATGTGCGGACGGCGCGCTGCGCGCCGTTTTCCGTCCGTTTTTGCCGCTGGCCGGCGGCCCCGTTTCGCGCGGCCGTTGCGCCGCGCATGCCCGATGTTCAGTGCTGCGGCATCAGGTTCGCGCCGCGGCAGGCCGGTTCGGCCGAATTGCGCAGCCCGAGCATCGTGAATCCGTTGCGCTCCTGGCGAATCAGCGCATAGCGCCGCGCGACCGTTTCCCCGCTCTTGCCCGTCAGATCCAGTTCGACCTGAAAGCGGTCCTTGCTGTCCGAGCAGCCGCGCACGGGGCCGTACGCGAAGCCGGTATCGGGCGCCTTGCTTTCCGCGTTGAATGCCTGTCGGGTTTTCAGCGCGGCCGCTGCTGCGGCGGGCTCGCTCCATTCGCGCGCAAGCGCATCGTCCACCTTCAGCCATTCGTCGACGAAATCCCGGCCGTTGAGCGCCGCGGGCTGCACGCGTTGCACGGTGTCGCCGTCGACGCGGTAGCGGAAGATGCCCGGCCGAGTAATGACTTCGCTGTCGAGCGAGCCGACCGTCGTGCGCAGCTCGAAGCCGTCTGGGCGCACCTTGAACCGGATCGCGTCGTCGTCGATCACGTAGCCGTGTTCGGTACGGAACAGCGTGCGTTGCGCGGTCGAGCCGTTTGCCGGTGCGACCACGTCCGCGCCGAACCGGCTCCAGCGCGACGAGCACCACGGCGTGCCGTGGACGACGGCGACCTGCCCGCCGGGCAGCGCCGAGAACCAGAAGCCGCCGCCGTAGGCGCCGCCGATGTCCTTGTAATCGTCGGCCTGCCAGCGCAGCACGCGCCGCCAGCCGCCGTTTTCCCATGCGTACGCGGTGAGCAGGTTGTCGTCGCCGCACGCGATGTCGAAGCCGGCTCGTACGAACAGAAGTGGGCGGGACGTGCCGCCGCGCTCGACATCGACGTCCGGATTGCGGCCGAACGCCGATTCGCCGTTTTTCGGCGCGGCCGACTGGGCCGGCACGCCGAGCGCAGCCGCGAACGTGCGTTTCAGTGCTGCCTGGTCGACGTGTTCGTCGCTGCACGCGAGCCGTGCGTCGATCGCGCCGACGAGCGCCTGCTTGTATGCGCGAAGCGCGTCGCGCAGCGGCGGCGAGACGTCGACGTTGCCGCCGCCATCGCCTTGCGGATTGCGGACCTGCTGGACGAGGTGCTGCGCGTCGATTGCCGCGCGTGCGGCGGTGTCGGCGGCGGGGCAGGTGCCGGCCGCGAACGCGGCGGCCGGTGTGGCGGCAATCCACAGCGAGAGCGCGGCGTAATGCAGCGTCTTCATCATCGAATGGTTTCTCAGGTTGTAGCGAGGGGGTTCAGTCTTTTGAAGCGGGGGCATTTCGCATCGGGAATGACAGCTTCTTCAGTCTCGCGCCGAGCAGCGAATAGAGCGTGTTCGTATCCGGATCGAAGTACTTGCTGCGATAGATCGTCTCGTCGTCAGTCTGTTTCCAGGTCTTGCCAGCATCAGTGCTACTGAACATCCGGGCGACCGGTGGATCATCGATCGCCTGCTTGGGATCGATCGCGTACACGAGCAGCAAGCCGTCGCGGCCCACGTCGAGGCCACCCAGAATGAGCTTCTTGTCGAACGTCGCCACTTGCCGGACATGCTCGGGTTGCGCGTTCGTCCATGTGGAAAGTACGCCGGTCCGGTGTCCGCGCTCCCGTGCTGCGTCGATGTTGCTCTCATTGTCGAGGCGGGACAGCGCGTAAAGCGCGTAGCTCCCCGCCGTGGCAGGTGTCGACTCGAGCCGGACGACTGTCTGGTCCGGCAGGACGGCATCCGGGACGAACGCCTGCTGATCCGGGGCGAGCCGATATATGACGCTGCGGGCAGGGGCTGTTGCCGATCGATCGACATGGTAAGCCACTCGCAGTACGCCGTCCGGGCCCAGGCTCACACCTTTGAACTGGCGCCGAGTTTCACCGGGGACAATCGCGCCCGGCGGTGGCGCGATCTGCTTCCAGGATTCGCCGCCGTCGGATGTGCGTCGGACGGTAGGGCCCCAGCCGATCGCGTAGCCGTGCTCCGCATCGATGAAAAGGAATTGATCGATATCTTCGTGCTCGGGCCATTCGAGCCGTGACCAATGGCGGCCGCCGTCGAGCGATTTCCAGACTCGGGTTTGATGCGGGACGAGATCGTCTGTAGTACGCGCAGACGTGTAGCTCATCCAGCTGGCACTGATCAAGTGGATGTTCCCGTCGCGCGAATGCCACCATGCGGTTTTCTGGCCGGGTGCCTGAAAGTAGCGCTGCAGCCCGTGATCGATCGTGCCGCGGAAGAAATTCGCGGTTCGCCGATTCAGCGTTTCTCCCGCATTGTTCATCCACGCTTCGGTGGGTTCGGCGACCATCGGTCTTTTCCACTCGCTGGCAGGCTTCAGCGTAATCACGGGATCGGAGACCGTGAGCGACATGATCGTGCTGCCATCAAGGTAGAAATCCCCACCACCCACCGGCGGGTCCGGCCACGTGACCTCCGACGAAACGGTTTCCCATCGAGGGCCCGTGCTTTCGTACAGAAAAGCTAGCGCGGCGCTGCCGAGCGCGATGGCGGCCAGTCGCTTCAATTTGGATCGATTGCGCATGGGGACCGACGGAAGTCGAAGGACGAATTCGGGTTGGCGCTTGACTGGCCTCGCGCGCGACGGTTTTGCCTGATCACTGAACCGCGCCGTTATGTTTGCTCGTGCGACCGGTTATGTCGCGGGCTTCGTCGAGTTCTGCGGACGCAGCCCGCGCCAAGCACGTCGGGCGGCAATCAGAATTGCCGCTTCCTCAGCGTGTAGGCAAACACCGAGTAGAGCGTATTCGATTCAGGATCAAAGTAGCCGCCCTGCGAAGCCTTGTCGGTGGTCTGCTGCCACGTTTTGCCGTCGTCGGTGCTGCTGATGGTCAGGTCGATGGGCGAGCCACCGCCGTTGGCGGTGTTGGGATCGGTAGCGTGGACTAGCACGACGCCGTTGCGCCCCGCGCTCAGCCCGTTGAGCGTCAAGTGGCCTTCGAATGTGTGCAACTCCCGGATGTGATCGGGGTGCTCGCTGGTCCAGGCTGAAATGACACCTGCACCGTGGCTGCCGCCGGATTCACCACTCGCGCGCGACAGCGCATACAGGGTGTAATCTCGAGCGGGGGCCGGCGGTGATTCGAGGCCGACGACGACTTGTCCGGGCAGCACCGCTTCCTGGGTGAAGTCCTGCTGATCCCAGCCGAGCCGACTGACGATGCCGGTCGGTTGCGGATGCGCGACGTCGGCGCTCAGATAGGCGACGCGCAATGTGCCGTCCGGGCCGAGGTTGGTACCGTCGAAAGTTCTACGCGACTTCCCCTGGACGATCGCGCCTGGAGGCTCCTTGATTTCCTGCCACGATTGGCCACCGTCTGCCGTTCGCCAGACGTGTGGCCCCCAGCCGATCGCGTAGCCACGTTGAGCATCGATGAACAGCAACCGGCTGATGTTATGGTCCGCCGGCCACTGGAGCTGGGACCAGTGCTGGCCGCCATCGCTCGATTTCCAGAGCTTGGTGGTCTGAGGGACCGCGCCGTCGTCGGGGCGAGGCGCCTTGTAATCCATCCAGCCGGTACTGACGTACAGGACGCGCCAGTCGGGCGAGTACCACCATGACGCGGTCTGGCCCGGTTGCTGGAAGTGACGTGCGACGCTGCCGCCCAGGGTGCCGCGCAGGAAACTGACGGTGGACCGGTTCAGGCGCTCGTTCGAGTCGTCCATCCACGATTCGGCGAACTCCGCGACGTCAGGGTTCTTCTGCTCGCTTTCAGGCTTGAACGTGAGTTCCGGTCTCGCAACCTTCAACGACATGAAGTCGTTGCGTTGCACGCGAAATGCGCCTGCGCCGTACGGCTTGTCGTTGCGCATGAATTCGGTCGATACCGTTTCCCACCCTGAAGTCATTTCCGTATATCCGTAAATAGCGATCGGCAGAACAAGAACGCATCCCGCGATCAAAAGCCATCGTTTGCCTTTTCGCATGTCACTTCACCAGCAGTCTTCCGAGCGCCTTGCCGACCGGATCGTCGACATCCCATTCCTCGGTCTTTTTCCGGAGAACGGGGATGCCCGAATCGAAAGCCTGCCCCCACGTCTTTCCTTCGCCCCATTCCTGGATGTTCGGACGCATCCCGATCTTGACGAGATCCGTGATCGGCAGGTCCGCCAATCCTCCGTCAAGGTAGGCCATCGGGTGCGTCTTGAACGCGAACTCCTTGAATTTTTCGTTGTTCATTTCCAGTTCGAATTGCGGCCAGGTCATATCGACCCCGCCGTTCCCCGGTGTCGGGCTGGCCATCTGGATCGTATTGCCCATCATGTTCTGGTTCAGGCCGTCTTCCATGTTGGCCTGGAGCAGCTTCCGCGCCTTGTTCAACCACGCTTTCCCCTGGGCGGACAGTCGCGGGAGAAGGTTGGCGCCATAGTCGGAGCAATAGTAGTAGCCGTAGCTGATGTAGTAATCGGGCGGTTTATGTCCGCATCCGATATGACGCATCATGAAGTTTCCATGCCGCGACCAGTCGGAATCCGAACTGCCAGGCTCGATCAGTTGCTCGCGCCGATGCAGGAGGCGGTGCGCGACATCGGAGTCGGTCCATGGGTCCCACGAGAGGGCGAAGCCCTTGATGGTCGACCAAATGCTCGACATGCTGACCTTTTCAACCGTTTCCAGATAGGCGCCGTGAAGCGGTCGATAGTAGAACGGACAGGTGCCGACGATCCATTTCGGCGCCGGCGTTACATGCTTGTCACAGATATTGATCTCTACCTTCGGCCGATCCTTGTACCCCGTCGGCGTCAGCATCCCCGAGCCGGTCCCGAGCACCTTTTCCTGTTGTCCGTCAGCCATTCGATTTCCCTAGAAACTTGACGACGACGTCATGGGGCACATGGCTCTGTGTGAGCCCCGTCTCTCCCGCCGCGTTGGTGACGCCTTCCGAGAGCAGCTTGCCGTTCGAGAACATCTGATAGCGCGTGTTCGCGACCGGAATGTCGGTGCCGGCCCAGTGCGCGATGAACGCCTGATCGTAGTTGCCGGTCGAGTTCGGCAGCGCCGGCATGGTTTGCGACAGGTGGGTGGGGCCGCTGAACGCATGCTGCGCACCCTTGATGTCGATCTTGCCGGGCGCGTGCACTTCGATGTTGCCGTCGGCGATGCGGATGTAGGCGCCGCCGGACGTGAGCAGGATTTCCTTGGCCGCGGCACCTTCGGTCGATTGCGTGACGGCGATCAGCTTCAGCGCCTTCTGTGCGGTCAGCTCGATGTTGTCCGCGTGCGCCTGGACTTCGACCTTGCCCTTGCCGGCGAACAGCTTCATCCCCGCGTTCTGTGCGAACAGGCTGATCCGGTCGAGGACGCTCGCGATCAGCGATTTTCCGGCGGCGACGTGCGTGCTTTGCCCGCTGACGAGGTTGATGTGCTGGTCCGCGGCAAGCTGCGTGGACTGCTGCGTGGACATCGCGATGCCGGCCGGGCTGCCGAACAGCATCACGGGCTCCTTGAACGCATTGGCGCTGCCGGTTCCGCCGCCGGCGGTTCGGCCACCCGATGCATTGCCGCTCACGCTGTTCTGCGTCGCGTCGGTGAACTGCTTCAACGCCGCGTGGCCGGGGTCGAGCGACTCGCCTTGATGCTGGGTGCCGACATCCGACATCGCCTCCATCAGGCCTTCCGCGCGGACGAGTTGCTGTTGCGTCTCCTCGACATCGAGCGGTTGGCTTGCCGGCCGTTTCGGATGCGTCGTGACGTACAGCCCGCGGTTCGCGCGAACTGCGCCGAAGGCGTCGGATCGCAGGTCGAAACCGCTGCCGAGATAGCTGCCGCGGTTATTGCCTGTGTGATCGATCAGGTAGCCGAGGTGCAGATGCGCGTTGGCCTGGCTGCTGTACAGGTGAATGCGGTTTTGCGCTGTCGCGTCGTCGAGCACCAGCTGGTTGTAGCCGGCGCCCGCATATTCCTTCGACCGGTATCCGGACAGGATGCCGTTGCTGTGCCATTGCGGGCTCGTCGCGCCGTTGTACAGCTTTCCGACGACGATCGGGCGATCGCAGTCGCCGCCGAGAAAGTCGATCAGCACTTCTTCGCTGCTGCGGTGGGGGTGAACGGCGCCATAGCCGTTGCCCGAATCGGACGCGGCGGCACGCAGCCAGCACGACGCCTTTTCGTCGCCGTCGTTGAGGCGATCCCAGTGGAAGCGGACCTTGATCCGGTTGAGTTCGTCGGTATGGACTTCCTCGCCTTGCGGCGCGACGACGATCGCCGATTGCAGATGCATCGGCGGTTTCGCATGCTCGAACGGGCTGCGGAACGGCACCGTCGTGCGCTGCGCTTCGATGCTGACCTGGAAAAAGCCCTCGCTGCCGTCCGGATGGGAAACGCGCGACAGGTCCGGGCCGCTCGACTGCACGATGTCGCCGATTTCGGCCTGCAGGCTGTGCGGGAACCCGGCCTGCGGATCGGCGACGGGCAGATTGTTCGCGATGATCCACGCAGTCTCGATCACGGCGAATTCGCGCTGGCCGGCATCATCCTTGTCGTGCGCGGGGTGTTCGGCCAGTTCGAAAGTGCGTCCCGCGTCCATGCGGCGCACGCCGCCGATGCCATGAAAGCGCTTCGCGTGCGACTCCTGCTCCTCCATCCAGATTTTCGATAGATGGTCGCCGCGGGACTGTTCGGGGTAGGTATAGGCGCCCGTGTATTCGTAGACTTCGAGTTGCTGCGGCAGGTCGCCCTGGTTCGCGATCGTCGGCGTATGGGTTGCCTTCGGATTCGATGCTGTGGGCGGCTGCTTGTAGTCGAACGTGCGCGTGGTGCGTGCGACGCTTCGCAGCGTTCGGGAGCCGGAGAACTGGACGAGTGAATCGGCTTCGTCTTTTGCGCCGGCGTGATGAAAGCGGACTGTTTGTGGCGACAGCGCGAGTAGCGCGTCAATCCGGTCGACGACGACGAGTTTGTGCGACTTGCCGTCGTCCGCCTGCTCCCAGAAGCCGTACAGGCCTTCCGATTCCATCAGGCGATGCATGAAATTCCAGTCGTCTTCGTATTGCATGCAGAACGAGCGGGACGGCAGCGGCTGGTAGAGCTTGAAGGTGAAGCGCCCCTTGGCCTGCGGGTGCTGGTTCAGCACGTCGGCGATGATGTCGTCTGCCGACCGGTCCTGCCAGATGCGCTGATCGCGGCGGAACTTCAGGAAGTGCAGGAACGACGCAAAGACGATCTGATAGTGCGTGACGCCGCTGTCCGATCCGAGCCGGCGGGCGGCATGTACGTAGCCGTGGTGAGGTGCGTACGACCGGTCGGCCTGCTGGATCCACAGCGTCACCGGCTGGGCGATCAGTTTCTTGAGTTCGAGGTTGTCCGATACCGAGACGGTATCGACGGTGAACTCGAAATGGCGCCCGAGCCGCGATCGTCCCTTGACGCGATGCGGCAGCAGGACGTCGGGGCCGAGCGGCGTATCCAGTTTGACAAGCCGCTCGTGCTGAACCGGTCCGGCCAGCAATGCGCTTCTTGACGCTTGCGAATTCATCACCAGTGCTCGCTTTTTTTGTGCTGGTTCGCACGCTCTCCCGTGCGGAATCCGGTAATTGTATGAGAAAAACCGGTTCTATCTCGAATTTACAGGCGGGCGGTCCCTGGCTTCAACCCACCGCGTCTTCCGCCTTCCAGTCCCCCGACTTCCCGCCGCGCTTCTCCCGCACGCTTACATCCGTGATCACCATCCCGCGATCCACGGCCTTGCACATGTCGTAGACGGTCAGCAGCCCGACCTGGACGGCCGTCAGCGCTTCCATCTCGACGCCGGTCCGGCCGAACGTCTCGACCTGCACGACGCAATGCACGCCCGGCAGCGCGTCGTCGAGTTCGAAGTCGACGGCCACGCGCGTCAGCGCGAGCGGGTGGCACAGCGGAATGAGATCGGCCGTGCGCTTCGCGCCCTGGATCGCCGCGATGCGCGCGACGCCGAGCACGTCGCCCTTCTTGGCCTTGCCGTCGCGGATCAGCGCGAACGTGGCCGGCAGCATCCGGATCGTGCCGCGCGCGATCGCGATGCGTTGCGTTTCCTGCTTGCCGCCGACGTCGACCATGTGCGCATGGCCGGCGGCATCGAAATGGGTGAGTCCTGACATGGCTTCCTCTAGTGGAACGGAGTGCGCTCGCACGTCCGTCGATCCTGCTTCGCGATCGGCCGGGCGCCGAATCAGGTATCGGCGCTAAGAACCGATCCAACCTCTCAACGGGCGCCTATCATAGCAGCGGCGTTCGCGTCGCCGCAGGCGCAGATGACGCACGTTCGGCACGGGACAGTCGTCTCGGCGCCGGTACAATGACCCGAATATTCAGACCAAACGCCGCGATGCGCGCCGGTGCGCGGGACGGCGTCGTTTTTCATCCTGCCATGCGTGTCAAACAGTTGCTTGCCGTGTCGCTGTCGGCGGCGCTCGTGCTGCCGCCGGGCGGCCATGCGCAGAGCGCATCCGCGCCACCGCTCGAGCCGGCGGCCGGCGGCTCGACGTCGATTTCCACCGTGCCGTCCGGCATCGCGACCGGCGTATTCGGCACGTACGGCGGCGCGGAGAGCCGGTTGTCGGGCGCGGGCGGTGCGTCGGTGCCAGTCGCGAGCCTGCGCGCGCCGCTGCGTGCGCTGGAGCTGCCCGATCTCGGCGACGGCTCCGGCGGCTCGCTGACGCCGCGCGCCGAGCGCCGGCTCGGCGAGCGCGTGATGCGAGAAGTGCGGCGCGATCCCGACTATCTCGACGACTGGCTCGTGCGCGACTATCTGAACGCGATGGCGGCGCGGCTCGCGGCCGCGGCGGCGGCGCGCTACATCGGCGGCTACACGCCGGACTTCGACCTGTTCCCGGTGCGCGATCCGCAGATCAATGCGTTCTCGATGCCGGGCGGCTTCATCGGGATCAACAGCGGGCTGGTCGTGACGACGCAGACGGAGTCGGAGCTCGCATCGGTGGTCGGCCATGAGATGGGCCACGTGCTGCAGCGGCACATCGCACGGATGATCGGCGCGAGCGAGAAGTCCGGCTACACGGCGCTCGCGACGATGCTGCTCGGCGTGCTGGCCGGCGTGCTCGCGCGCAGCGGCGATCTCGGCAGCGCGATCGCGATGGGCGGGCAGGCGTATGCGGTCGACAACCAATTGCGCTTCTCGCGCTCGGCCGAGCGCGAGGCCGATCGCGTCGGCTTCCAGCTGCTCGCGGGGGCCGGCTACGACCCGTACGGGATGCCGGGCTTCTTCGAGCGGCTCGATCGCGCGTCGATGGGCGATGCGGGCGTGCCGGCCTATGCGCGCACGCACCCGCTGACCGGCGAGCGGATTGCCGACATGGAGGACCGTGCGCGCCGCGCGCCGTACCGGCAGCCGCGCCAGTCGGCCGAATACGGGTTCGTGCGCGCGCGGCTGCGCATCCTGCAGAACCGGGCGCCGACCGACATCTCGGCCGAGGCGCGCCGGATGCAGCTCGAGATCGACGATCGCACGGCCCCGAACGTCGCGGCGAACTGGTACGGCATCGCGCTCGCGCACACGCTGCTCGGCCAGTACGACGCGGCGGACAAGGCGCTCGCGTCGGCGCGCGGCGCGTTCGATGCGCGCGAGCGGCGCGACGACGACCCGGCGAGCAGCTCGCCGAGTCTCGACGTGCTGGCCGCCGACATCGCCCGCCGCGCGGGCCGAACCGACGACGCGGTACGGCTCTCGGCGCTCGCGCAGCGGCGCTGGCCGGCGTCGCACGCGGCGATCGTCGCGCACCTGCAGGCGCTGATCGCGGCGCGCCGCTTCGCCGAAGCGCAGACGCTCGCACGGGCGCAGGCCAAGGCCGACCCCGAACAGCCGGACTGGTGGGATTACCTCGCGAAGTCGAGCGACGGCAAGGGCGACGTGCTCGCGCGGCGCCGGGCGCTGGCGGAGAAACTGGCGCTCGACGGCGCGTGGCCGTCGGCGATCCGGCAACTGAAGGAAGCGCGCGACGCGAAGGACGTGTCGTTCTACGAGCAGTCGATCATCGGCGCGCGGCTGCTGGAATTCGAGGCGCGCTACAAGGAAGAGCGCGACGACGAGAAGAACGGCCGCGGGTAGCGGCCGCCGCGCGGCGCACGCGGACGCCGTCGCGACGGGTCAGCAGCCGCTGCCGGCCGCGTCGCGCGCGTGACGCGCCGGGCTCGCGACGTAGCCGAACCGGCCGGGCACGTCGGCGCACGCGATGCTGCCGAGCGGCAGCGTGCGGCCGTCGCGCCAGCGCAGCACGGGCGGCTCGGCATCGAAATCCGCGTGATCGGAGAACAGCCCGAGGTCGTGATCGTGCAGCGCCGCGATGCGCGCGGGGGTGCCGGCCTCGCGAAACAGCACGCCGCCGCCGTCGTCGAGCCAGACCGCATCCGGTTCGAACGGGGCGCCCGTTTGGTCGGTGAGCGCAAGCTGCCCGTCGCGTTCGGCGAGCCGGACGACCCACGGTGTATACGCGAGTTCGACGTACACGCGCTGCGGCCCGTTCTGGAAGAACCACTGGCCCTGCGCGTCGCATGCATAGTTGCGGCCGATGAACGCGTTCAGCGCCGCATGCCGGACCGGCGAGCCGAGCTCGCCGGCCGCCTGCGCCGCGTCGTCGCGCAGCCGCCAGGCGCCGCGCCGGTCGAGCAGCAGCCAGCCGGTGCAATCCGGCACGTTCGGCCATTTGGCGAGCGCCTGCCTGACGATGTCATCCATGGTCGACGAATCTCGAGCAATAGCCGAACACCCGCGCCGACAGCCAGTCGAGGCGGCCGGGGAACGGCCCGGTCATGAAACCCGCATGGCCGCCGTGCGCGGGCTGGTCGAGCTCGACGGCCGGCGACACGTCGGCCGGGCCCGGCAGCGCCGATTCGGGCAGGAACGGATCGTTGCGGGCGTTGAGGATCAAGGTCGGCACGTCGATCGCGGGCAGCAGCGGCCGCGTGGTCGCCTTCGTCCAGTAGTCGTCCGCGTTCGCGAAACCGTGCAGCGGCGCGGTCACGACCTCGTCGAAGTCGCGCATCGTCACGGCCTGCAGCATCGCTTCGCGGTCGAACAGGCCCGGATACTGGTCGAGCTTGGCGAGTGCCTTGCGTTTGAGCGTCTTCAGGAAGCTGCGCGTATAGACCATCGCGAACCCCTGCGACAGCGCGCGGCCGCCCGCGTGCACGTCGATCGGCGTCGAGATCGCGGCGGCGGCATGCACGATCGACGTGTCGCTGCGGTGCTCGCCGAGCCAGCGCAGCAGCACGTTGCCGCCGAGCGACACGCCCGCCGCGACCAGCGGCCCGCGATGCTGCGCGGCGAGCCGGCGCAGGATCCAGTCGACCTCGGCGCTGTCGGCGAGATGGTAGAAGCGCGGCTGGCGGTTGATCTCGCCGCTGCAACTGCGGAAGTGCGGCACGACGGCGTGCCACCCCTTCGCGCGCGCGGTCGCCATCATCGCGAGCGCGTAGTGCGAGCCGGAGCTGCCTTCGAGGCCGTGGAACAGCACGAACAGCGGCGCGTCGGGCGCCGGCGCCGCGCTGTCGAGATGCGCGACCCAGTCGAGATCGATGAAGTCGTGGTCGGGGGTTTCCCATCGCTCTCGCCGGTAAGCGACAAGCGGACGCCGCGCGAACAGCGCGGGCACGATGGTTTGCACATGGCTGTTGGGCAGCCAGCGCGGTGCGCGATAGCGCAATGAATCGTCGTCGGGGGCCGGGGCCCCGGTCAGCGGCGAGGTGGGCGGAGAAGCCGTACTCATGATCGCCCCGCTAATGCGTTGCTTCGTTCTTCGTCAGTGCAGCGGACCCTGCCCGTGACGGATCTTCGCGGCGAATTGTCCGGCCGCTCGTTCAGGAATCGGGCTCGCGTGGATGTGCGCGATGCGCCATTCGCCGCGTTCGTGAATCATCACGTACGTCGCGAAAACCATGTCGGGTTCGGCCGTCAGGTCGGCCTGCTGATGCGCTTCGGCGATCGTATAGACGACCGTGCCGAGGCTGTCGTACACGCGGATGTCGAGCGGCTCGATCGTGACCGGACGCGTCGCGAGCCGATTGGCGAGCCCCCCGCGGATCTGGTCGAGGCCGTGCAGATGCTCGCCGTCCGCCCATACGCAGCTGGCGAAATCCTCGTCGATCCACAACGCCAGCAGCGCGTCGAGATTGGCATCCGCGACGGCCTGGTAGTAGGCGTTCAGCGTATCGGCAGCGGCTTCGAAAAGACGGGCAAAACGTGGCATCGGGGTTGTCTCTCGCGCGCATCGCGCGCCATATTCAGCACGGCGGCCCGGATCGAGCCGCCGCACACCGGTGAATCGGATTGCCCGGCGCGCCGTGCGACGCTGCCGGTCAGGGTCAGCGCTGCCCGACGAGCATGCCGCGCAAATCGCCGAATACCTGCTCGGGACCGAGTTCGCGCAGGCACTTCAGATGGCCGAGCGGGCACTCGCGTTCGAAGCAGGGACTGCATTCGAGATGCAGCCATTGTACCTTCGCCAGGTCCGACAGCGGAGGGGTGTGGCGCGGATCGGTCGATCCGTACAGCGCGACGAGCGGCCGGCGCAGCGCGGCGGCGACGTGCATCAGGCCCGAATCGTTGGTGACGACCGCGTTCGCGCGCGCGATCAGCGCACACGCCTCGGACAACGACGTCTGCCCGCACAGGTTGCGCACGTTCGGCGCGTGGTCGGCGATCGCCTGCGCGGCCGCGGCATCCTTCTGCGAGCCGAGCGCGACGATCTGCGTATACGGGAACGACTGGTGGACGATGGTCGCGAGCGACGCGAAATGCTCGGGCGGCCAACGCTTGGCCGGGCCGTATTCGGCGCCGGGGCAGAACACGACGAGCGGCTTGCGCGTATCGAGATTGAAACGTGCGGACACGCGCGCCGTCTCGTTCAGGTCGGCGTCCAGGCGCGGCGCGGGCAGCGTCTTCATCGACTCGGGCAGCTTCGCCCCCGGCGCGTACGCGAGCGCCGCGTAATGGGTCGTCATCGGCGGCCGCTCGCCCGACTTGGTCGGATTCGCGTGCCGCACGTTCAGCAGCCCGTAGCGGTGCTCGCCCGTATAGCCGATCCGCAGCGGGATGTTCGCGAGCCACGGGATCACCGCGGACTTCAGCGAATTCGGCAGCACGTACGCCGCGTCGTAGCCGACGTCGCGCAGGTCGCTCGCGAGCTGCCAGCGGCGCAGCAGTTGCAGCTTGCCGTGCGCGAGATCGGTCGCGTAGACATCGTGGATCTCGGGCATCCGCTCGAGCACGGGCGCGACCCACGAGGGCGCGACGGCATCGATCGCGATGCGGGGATGGAGCTTTTTCAGCAGCGCAAAAAGCGGCTGCGCCATCAATGCGTCACCGATCCAGTTCGGTGCGATAACCAGCGCTCGACGCATCAGGTCGACTTCCGATGTCGTAATGAAGCACGGCGCACGGGCGCCGCGTTCGGGTTGCCAGAATGGGGAAGGGCGGCGCGCCGGACCTCCGGCTGCGCCGCCTTGCGGATAGGCGGGCCCTCGGGCCCGGCCGTCGTGGCTCAGTGGCCCTTGACGACCTCGCCGTCGCGCAGCTTGTAGCGCGTGCCGCAGTACGGGCAGCGCGCCTCGCCGTGCGACACGTCGATGAAGACGCGCGGGTGAGCGCTCCAGCGCGCCATGGCCGGGTTCGGGCAGTAGGCGGGAAGATCCTTGGCCGTCAGCTCGACCAGCGGCATTTCCTTGATTTCACTCATGAGACTTTCTCTTATCACTCTTTTGTGGGGCGGTCGGTGGCGCGGCGCGCTCAGACCTTCGTCAGCCAGTGCGCGTACTTCGCGTTCTTGCCCGACACGATATCGAAAAACGCCGACTGGAGCTTTTCCGTGACGGGGCCGCGTGCGCCGCTGCCGATCGTGCGGTTGTCGAGCTCGCGGATCGGCGTGACTTCGGCGGCCGTGCCGGTGAAGAACGCTTCGTCGGCCGTGTAGACCTCGTCGCGCGTGATGCGCTTCTCGATCACGTCGATGCCGGCGTCCTTCGCGAGCGTGATGACCGTGTCGCGCGTGATGCCGTCCAGGCACGACGACAGGTCCGGCGTGTACAGCTTGCCGTTGTTCACGAGGAAGAAGTTCTCGCCGGAGCCTTCCGACACGTAGCCGTCGACGTCGAGCAGCAGCGCTTCGTCGTAGCCGTCGGCCGTCGCTTCCTGGTTCGCGAGAATCGAGTTCACGTACCAGCCCGACGCCTTCGCGCGCACCATCGACACGTTCACGTGATGGCGCGTGAACGACGAGGTCTTCACGCGGATGCCCTTCGCGAGGCCCTCTTCGCCGAGGTACGCGCCCCACGGCCACGCGGCGATCGCGACGTGGATCGTGTTGCCCTTCGCGGCCACGCCGAGCTTTTCCGAGCCGACCCAGATGATCGGGCGCAGGTAGCACGACTCGAGCCGGTTCTCGCGCACGACCGCGAGTTGCGCGGCTTCGAGCGTTTCGCGGTCGAACGGCACGTCCATCTGGAAGATCTTCGCCGAATTCAGCAGACGTTTGGTGTGCTCGCGCAGGCGGAAGATCGCGGTGCTGCCGTCGGCCGCCTTGTACGCGCGCACGCCCTCGAAGACGCCCATGCCGTAGTGCAGCGTGTGGGTCAGGACGTGGATCTTGGCGTCGCGCCAGTCGATCAGCTTGCCGTCCATCCAGATCTTGCCGTCGCGGTCGGCCATTGACATAGGATTCTCCTGGAAGCGGTGGGGTGCTGCGGGGTGTATGCAGCGTTGAGCCGGAAAGACGCTTATTTTAGCGTCATTTGGTGGCGATCCGGTCGGCCGGCGCGGGGCCGGCGCTATAATCGTCCGGTACCGATTCCAATAACGATGGGTCGCACCGGCAGGAGGCGCCGGCGGCCCCATGAACCGCCCGCTGCGGCCCGCTTTCCGATGCTCGCTCGATTGTCCGCCACCGACCGCTTCGCGCTGATCCAGGGCGCGCGCGACTATTCCCCGACACTGATGGCGATCCTGTCCTGGGGTCTCGTCACCGGCGTCGCGATGAGCAAGTCCGTGATGACGCTCGGGCAGGCGAGCGCGATGTCGCTGTTCGTCTACGCGGGCTCGTCGCAGCTCGCGGTGCTGCCGCTCCTCGCGGCGAAGCTGCCGATCTGGACCGTGCTGCTCACGGCCGCGATGGTCAACCTGCGCTTCGTGATCTTCAGCGCCGGGCTGGCGCCCCATTTTTCCTACCTGCCGCTGTGGCGGCGCCTCGCGATCGGCTATTTCAACGGCGACGTGATCTACCTGCTGTTCCAGAAACAGGGCTTCGCGTACGGCCGCGTGCCGGGCAAGGAAGCGTATTTCTGGGGGATGGCGCTCGCGAGCTGGGCGTCGTGGCAGGTGTCGTCGCTCGCCGGCATCCTGCTCGCGAGCATCTTTCCCGCGAGCTGGGGGCTGGAGCTGGCCGGCACGCTCGCGCTGATCCCGATCATGGTGTCGGCGGTCGCGAACCGCTCGACGCTCGCGGCCGTCGCGGTCGCCGGGATCGTGTCGCTGGTCGCGTTCGACCTGCCGTACCGGCTCGCGCTGCCGCTGGCGGTGTTCGCCGCGCTCGCGGCCGGCTGCGCGGCCGATTTCTTCGTCGAGCGGGCCGACTGGCGGCGCATCCGTACCGAAACCGTGCACGAAAAGGACATCGAATGAGCGCGACCGAGATCTGGATCGTCATCGTCGGGATGACGATCGTCACGGCCGTCACCCGCGCGCTGTTCCTGATCGGCGGCGAGCGCACCGTGCTGCCCGAGCGCGCGCAGCGCGCGCTGCGCTACGCGCCGGCCGCCGCGCTGGTCGCCGTCGTGCTGCCCGACGTGCTCGAAACGCCGGCCGGGCTGTCGTTCGCGCTGTCCAACCATCCGTTCTACGCAGCGCTCGCCGGCTTCGGCTGGTTTTTGTGGCGGCGCAGCATGCTCGGCACGATCGTCGTCGGCATGCTCGTGTTCACCGCGCTGCGCCTGATCTTCTGATGAGCAGCCATTCCGGCTTGCCGGGCGCCGGATGCCTGCGTCCGGGTATTGCTGCATTGCGGCAAAACGGCGGTTCCGGCGCGCGATCCCAAATAGGCGGAATTCGCCGCCGCACGGGTCAGTCTGCCGGGTGGATCGGCTAGAATGCCCGTTCAAGATTTTTTACCCGTGCGCGTCATGCGAACCGCCAGCCACGGCCGCATCCGGCGCCCTTTCGCGGCAGCCCGCGCACGTCCAGCGTGAACCCCCTTTCCCCATCCACTACTTCAATCTGTTCAACATGAGCCAAGTCAAGCGTCTTACCGACCTGATCGCCGCCGGCCAGCTCGCCGGCAAGCGGGTGTTCATCCGTGCCGACCTGAACGTCCCGCAGGACGATCACGGCAACATCACCGAGGACACGCGCGTGCGTGCGTCCGTGCCCGCCATCCAGGCCGCGCTCGATGCCGGCGCGGCCGTGATGGTCACGTCGCACCTCGGCCGTCCGACCGAGGGCGAATTCAAGCCGGAAGACTCGCTCGCGCCGGTCGCGAAGCGTCTCGCCGAACTGCTCGGGCGCGACGTGCCGCTCGTGGCGAACTGGGTCGAGAACGGCGTGAACGTCGCGCCGGGCCAGGTCGTGCTGCTCGAGAATTGCCGCGTGAACAAGGGCGAGAAGAAGAATTCGGACGAACTCGCGCAAAAGATGGCGAAGCTCTGCGACGTGTACGTGAACGACGCGTTCGGCACCGCGCACCGTGCGGAAGCGACCACCCATGGGATCGCGAAGTACGCGCCGGTCGCATGCGCGGGCCCGCTGCTGGCGGCCGAACTCGACGCGCTCGGCAAGGCGCTCGGCAACCCGGCGCGCCCGCTGGTGGCGATCGTCGCCGGCTCGAAGGTGTCGACCAAGCTGACCATCCTGAAGTCGCTGGCCGGCAAGGTCGACCAGCTGATCGTCGGCGGCGGCATCGCGAACACGTTCATGCTCGCGGCCGGCCTGTCGATCGGCAAGTCGCTCGCGGAAGCCGATCTCGTCGCCGAGGCGAAGGCGATCATCGACGAAGCGCGCGAGCGCGGCGCGTCGGTGCCGATCCCGACCGACGTCGTCACCGCCAAGGAATTCTCGCCGACGGCCGCAGCCACGGTGAAGCAGGTCGCCGACATCGAGGCGGACGACATGATCCTCGACATCGGCCCCGATACGGCCAAGGCGCTCGCGAGCCAGCTCGAGAAGGCCGGCACGATCGTGTGGAACGGGCCGGTGGGCGTGTTCGAGTTCGACCAGTTCGGCAACGGCACCAGGACGCTCGCCGAAGCGATCGCCAAATCGTCCGCGTTCTCGATCGCGGGCGGCGGCGACACGCTCGCGGCCATCGCGAAGTACGGCATCCACGACCAGGTCAGCTATATCTCCACGGGCGGCGGCGCCTTCCTCGAGTTCCTCGAGGGGAAGAAGCTGCCGGCGGTGGAAGTGCTCGAAACGCGGGCGGCCTGAGCGTGGCGACGCGCGCAGGGGCGACCAAGGCCGCGCGCTCCGCGAAAGCGGAGCAGCCGGCCGGCGCGGGCAAGCGCAAACGCGCGCCCGCGCGGGCGAACACCGCCCCGCGCGCACCGGCGGCCGCCGGCGACGCGGCCGTGCAGCACCACGAGATTCAGAACAAAGCGATGCCGGGCGCGAGCACCGGCACGCCCACCGGAGCGACGGCCGCTGGGCCTGCCGCTTCCGGCTCTCGCAGCGTTTCACCCAGCGCATCCACCTTGATCCAGATGAGGAGTTTCATGCAGCGCGCCACCAAGATAGTCGCCACGATCGGCCCGGCCTCCAGTTCGCCGGAGATTCTGCTGCAGATGATGCAGGCGGGCCTCGACGTCGTGCGGCTCAATTTTTCGCACGGCACGGCCGACGATCACCGCCAGCGCGCCGAGATGGTGCGCGAGGCCGCCCGCAAGATTGGCCGCGAGATCGCGATCATGGCCGACCTCCAGGGCCCGAAGATCCGCGTCGGCAAGTTCGAGAACGGCAAGACCACGCTCGAGCCGGGCCAGGCTTTCATCCTCGATGCGGGCTGCGAACTCGGCAACGACGAGCGCGTCGGCCTCGACTACAAGGAACTGCCGCGCGACCTGAAGCCGGGCGACCTGCTGCTGCTGAACGACGGCCTGATCGTGCTGACCGTCGAGCGCGTGCTCGGCGACGAGATCCACACGACCGTCAAGGTGGGCGGCGAGCTGTCGAACAACAAGGGGATCAACCGCCAGGGCGGCGGCCTGTCGGCTCCGGCGCTGACCGCGAAGGACATGGAAGACATCCGCACCGCGATGTCGCTCGGCGCGGATCTGGTGGCGGTGTCGTTCCCGAAGAACGCGACCGACATGGAAATGGCGCGCCAGCTCGCGAACATCGCGGGCGCGCCGTACGGCATCAAGCCGAAGATGATCGCGAAGATCGAGCGCGCGGAAGCGATTCCGGCGCTGCAGAGCATCCTCGACGCGTCCGACGGCATCATGGTCGCGCGCGGCGACCTCGCGGTGGAAGTGGGCAACGCGGCCGTGCCGGCGCTGCAGAAGCGGATGATCCGGATGGCGCGCGAGTCGAACAAGCTCGTGATCACCGCGACGCAGATGATGGAATCGATGATCTACGCACCGGTGCCGACCCGCGCGGAAGTGTCGGACGTCGCGAACGCGGTGCTCGACGGCACCGACGCGGTGATGCTGTCGGCCGAGACGGCCGCCGGCAAGTACCCGGTCGTCACGATCGAGACGATGGCGGCCGTGTGCGTCGAGGCGGAAAAATCGGAGCACGTCGAGCTGGACAAGGATTTCCTCGACCGCACGTTCACGCGGATCGACCAGTCGATCGCGATGGGCGCGCTGTTCACCGCGTATCACCTCGGCGCGAAGGCGATCATCGCGCTGACCGAATCGGGCGCGACCGCGCTGTGGATGTCGCGTCACTACACGCACGTGCCGATCTTCGCGCTGACGCCGCGCGTCGGCAGCGAGCGCACGATGGCGCTGTACCGCAACGTGACGCCGCTGCACGTCGACTTCAACAGCGACCGCGATTCGGCGCTGCAGGCGGCGCTCGAGATCGTCGTCAAGCAGGGTTACGTGCAGCATGGCGACATGGTCGTGCTGACCGTCGGCGAGCCGATGGGGCAGGCGGGCGGCACCAACACGCTGAAGATCGTGCGGGTCGGCGAGCACTATTGAGCGCCGGCCGGGCCGCATCGAGCCGGCCGGAATCGATCCGGCACTGTTTTTTGCGCGAAAGCCGCGCGGGGTCCGAAGCCCCGCGCGGCTTTTTTTCTTCTTTTTGGCCGCATTGTGCCGTGCGAACGTAACAAATTGCGAGCGGGCGCCACTCGGCGGTCGGAATCGGAGGCGCTTCGCGATAAAATGCGGCTATTCGACGCTCAGCCGCGCCGTGCCGCCCCGGTCTGGACCGGGAGCGAGCGCCGCGCCGGCGTCAGGGCGCACCGGTTTTCATTCCAAGGAGTTCCACAATGCCTCTCGTATCAATGCGTCAATTGCTGGACCACGCGGCAGAGCACGGTTACGGCCTGCCGGCCTTCAACGTGAACAACCTGGAGCAGATCCAGGCGATCATGGCGGCGGCGGATCAGGTCGGCGCGCCCGTGATCATGCAGGCATCGGCCGGCGCGCGTAAGTATGCGGGCGAGCCGTTCCTGCGCCACCTGATCGAAGCCGCGGTCGAATCGTATCCGCACATCCCGGTCGTGATGCACCAGGATCACGGCCAGTCGCCGGCCGTCTGCACGGCCGCGATCCGCAGCGGCTTCACGAGCGTGATGATGGACGGTTCGCTCGAAGCCGACGGCAAGACGGTCGCGTCGTACGAGTACAACGTCGACGTGTCGCGCAAGGTCGTCGAGATGGCGCACTCGATCGGCGTGACGGTCGAGGCCGAACTCGGCGTGCTGGGCTCGCTCGAGACGATGAAGGGCGACAAGGAAGACGGCCACGGCGCGGAAGGCACGATGACCCGCGAGCAGCTGCTGACCGATCCGGAGCAGGCCGCCGACTTCGTGAAGCTCACGCAGTGCGATGCGCTCGCGATCGCGATCGGCACGTCGCACGGCGCGTACAAGTTCTCGAAGAAGCCGACGGGCGACATCCTGTCGATCCAGCGCATCAAGGAAATCCACGCGCGCATCCCGAACACGCACCTCGTGATGCACGGTTCGTCGTCGGTGCCGCAGGAACTGCTGGCCGAGATCCGCGAATTCGGCGGCGACATGAAGGAAACCTACGGCGTGCCGGTCGAGGAAATCCAGGAAGGCATCAAGCACGGCGTGCGCAAGATCAACATCGACACCGACCTGCGTCTCGCGATCACCGGCGCGATCCGCCGCTACCTGTTCGAGAATCCGGGCAAGTTCGATCCGCGCGACTACCTGAAGCCCGCGCGCGAAGCCGCGAAGAAGGTGTGCGTCGACCGTTACCTCGCGTTCGGCTGCGAAGGCCAGGCCGGCAAGATCAAGCCGGTGTCGCTCGACAAGATCGCCGAGCAGTACAAGTCGGGCGCGCTCGCACAGGTCGTGCGCTGAGACTGTAGTACGATTGCCCCGCCCGGTTTTGCCGCCGGGCATGGGCTGGCCGCCGGGCTGGCCGGATCCGATCCGGCCCCGGCAGCCGTTCCGTCCGGCCGAACGAGGGCCGGCCGGCAGCCGTCCGGGCGCTGCGCCCGCCGGTTCGCCGACGTATTGCAAGACCGCCGTTCCCGCCTGCCGCGGGGAACGGCGTTTCCCTTTTTGTTTGGCTCCTTATCTGCGAAAAGACGATGTCTACCCTTTACGAATCCACGCTCCGCTCGCTGCCGCTCCTCGGTCGCGGCAAGGTTCGCGATAACTACGCGGTCGGCAACGACAAGCTCCTGATCGTCACGACCGATCGCCTGTCGGCCTTCGACGTGGTGATGGGCGAGCCGATTCCGAACAAGGGCCGCGTGCTGAACCAGATGGCGAACTTCTGGTTCGACAAGCTCGCGCACATCGTGCCGAATCACCTGACGGGCGACGCGCCGGAAGCGGTCGTCGCGGCCGACGAGGTCGAGCAGGTAAAGGGCCGCGGCGTGGTCGTCAAGCGCCTCGAGCCGATCATGATCGAAGCGGTCGTGCGCGGCTACCTGGCCGGCAGCGGCTGGAAGGAATACCAGGCGTCGGGCGCCGTCTGCGGCGTGCAGCTGCCGGAAGGCCTGCAGAACGCGCAGAAGCTGCCCGAGCCGATCTTCACGCCGGCCGCGAAGGCCGAGATGGGCGAGCACGACGAGAACATCACGTTCGAGGAAACCGAGCGCCGCATCGGCACCGAGCTGGCCGCGACGATCCGCGACATCTCGATCCGCCTGTACAAGGAAGCGGCCGACTACGCGGCGACGCGCGGCATCATCATCGCCGACACGAAGTTCGAATTCGGCCTCGACAACCACGGCAAGCTGTACCTGATGGACGAAGTGCTGACCGCCGATTCGTCGCGCTTCTGGCCGGCCGACCAGTACGAAGTCGGCACGAACCCGCCGTCGTTCGACAAGCAGTTCGTGCGCGACTGGCTCGAGGCGCAGCCGTGGGGCAAGACGGCGCCGGCGCCGGCGCTGCCGGCCGACGTCGTCGAGAAGACGGCCGCGAAGTACCAGGAAGCGCTCGAGCGCATCACGGGCCAGTCGCTCGCCTGACGGAGCTTTGCATGGGACCGGAGTAAGTGCCGAAGCACTGACTCCGATCGACAGGAACACACGAAATGAATGAAAAGCAAACTGCCCACACGCACAGCGCGCCGCTCGTCGGCGTGCTGATGGGTTCGAGTTCCGACTGGGACGTGATGAAGCATGCGGTCGCCGTCCTGCAGGAATTCGGCGTGCCGTACGAAGCGAAGGTCGTGTCCGCGCACCGGATGCCCGACGAGATGTTCGACTATGCGGAGAAGGCGCGCGAGCGCGGGCTGCGCGCGATCATCGCGGGCGCCGGCGGCGCCGCGCACCTGCCCGGCATGCTGGCCGCGAAGACCACGGTACCCGTGCTCGGCGTGCCGGTCGCGAGCAAGTATCTGAAGGGTGTCGATTCGCTGCACTCGATCGTGCAGATGCCGAAGGGCGTGCCCGTCGCGACGTTCGCGATCGGCGAGGCCGGCGCCGCGAATGCCGCGCTGTTCGCGGTGTCGATCCTGTCCGGCAATTCGGTCGACTACGCGAACCGGCTCGCGGCGTTCCGCGTGCGCCAGAACGAAGCCGCGCACGCGATGGTGCTGCCGCCGCTGGAATGACGGCGTGGCGCGCGGCCGCACGAGGCGGCCGGCGCCGGATTTTCCCACTGCGGCGGGCATTTCCGCGTTCCGCCGCGACCGACCACTGACATGACCGCAACTCCTGATTCCGTTTCCCCGATCCTGCCCGGCGCGTGGCTGGGCATGGTCGGCGGTGGCCAGCTCGGCCGCATGTTCTGCTTTGCCGCCCAGTCGATGGGCTATCGCGTCGCCGTGCTCGATCCCGATCCGGCGAGCCCCGCCGGCGCGGTCGCCGATCGCCATCTGCGCGCGGCGTACGACGACGAAGCCGCACTCGCCGAACTGGCGGACCTGTGCGAGGCCGTATCGACGGAATTCGAGAACGTGCCGGCCGCGAGCCTCGATTTCCTCGCGCGCACGACGTTCGTCGCACCGGCCGGCCGCTGCGTCGCGGTCGCTCAGGACCGGATCGCGGAGAAGCGTTTCATCGAGGCGTCGGGCGTGCCGGTCGCGCCGCACGTCGTGATCGAATCGGCGGCGGCGCTCGCCGCGCTCGACGATGCCGCGCTCGACGCGGTGCTGCCGGGCATCCTGAAGACGGCCCGCCTCGGCTACGACGGCAAGGGCCAGGTGCGCGTCGCCACCGCGCGGGAAGCGCGCGACGCGCATGCCGCGCTCGGCGGCGTGCCGTGCGTGCTGGAGAAGCGCCTGCCGCTGAAATACGAGGTGTCGGCGCTGATCGCGCGCGGCGCGGACGGCCGCTCGGCCGCCTTCCCGCTCGCGCAGAACGTGCATCACAACGGCATCCTCGCGCTGACGATCGTGCCGGCGCCGGCGGCCGATGCCGCGCGCGTCGACGAGGCGCAGCAGGCGGCCGTGCGGATCGCCGATACGCTCGGCTACGTCGGCGTGCTGTGCGTCGAATTCTTCGTGCTGGAGGACGGCTCGTTCGTCGCGAACGAAATGGCGCCGCGCCCGCACAACTCCGGCCACTACACGGTCGATGCGTGCGCAACGAGCCAGTTCGAGCAGCAGGTGCGCGCGATGACGCGCATGCCGCTCGGCAACCCGCGCCAGCATTCGCCGGCCGCGATGCTGAACATCCTCGGCGACGTGTGGTTCCCCGACGGTGCGGCAGCCGATGCCGTCACGCCGCCGTGGGACACGGTCGCCGCGATGCCGGCCGCGCACCTGCACCTGTACGGCAAGGAAGAGGCGCGCGTCGGCCGCAAGATGGGTCACGTGAACTTCACGGCCGAGACGCGCGACGAAGCCGTAGCCGCCGCCAACGCGTGCGCGCAACTGCTGCGCGTGCCGCTCGACTGAGGCGCGGGCCGATGTCCATCGATCTCCCGACGCACGTGACGCCCGCGCAGATCGACGCGGCCGCCGCGTTGCTCGACGCGGGCCAGCTCGTTGCATTTCCGACCGAAACCGTCTACGGGCTCGGCGGCGACGCGGCCAATCCCGAGGCCGTCGCGCGCATCTATGCGGCGAAAGGGCGGCCGGCGAACCATCCGGTGATCGTGCATCTGCCGCCCGGCGGCGATCCGGGCTACTGGGCCGACGACTTGCCGCCCGACGCGCACGCGCTGATCGATGCGTTCTGGCCGGGCCCGCTGACGCTGATCCTGAAGCGCCATGCGCGCATTCCGGATGCCGTGAGCGGCGGGCAGGATTCGGTCGGGCTGCGCTGTCCGTCGCATCCGGTCGCACAGGCGCTGCTGGCCGCGTTCAGCGCACGGCGCGGCGGCCACGGCGGCGTGGCGGCGCCGTCCGCGAACCGGTTCGGCCACGTGAGTCCGACGACCGCGCAACACGTGCGCGACGAATTCGGCGATACCGTGCACGTACTCGACGGCGGCGCATCCGAAGTCGGCATCGAGTCGACGATCCTCGACCTGTCGCGCGGCTTCCCGGCGCTGCTGCGCCCGGGCCACGTGACGCCTCGACAGATCGCCGACGTGCTCGGCCGCGCGCCGAAGCTGCCGGACGGCAGCGACGCGACCGCGCCGCGCGCGTCGGGCACGCTGAAAGCGCATTACGCGCCGCGCACGCCGCTCGCGCTGCTGCCGTTCGACGCGCTCGAGCCGCTGCTCGCGGCCGCGCAAACCGACGGCGAGCGCGTCGCGCTCGTCGCACGCGCGTCGCGGGCAGGACACTGGGCGCGGGCCGACGGCGTGCATTTCATCGCGGCGCCCGAAGATCCGCAGGCCTATGCACGCGACCTGTACGGCATGCTGCGGGCGCTCGACCGCGCGCAGGTCGCGCGCATCCTCGTCGAGAAGCTGCCCGAGACCGTC
This sequence comes from Burkholderia sp. BE12, assembly GCF_002959955.1. Lineage (NCBI taxonomy): Bacteria > Pseudomonadati > Pseudomonadota > Betaproteobacteria > Burkholderiales > Burkholderiaceae > Burkholderia > Burkholderia sp. BE12. The sequence goes on from NZ_PREY01000009.1 coordinate 167,293, forward strand.
GAATGGATCGCGGTCAACGATCGCCTCGGCCGCGCGGCGGCTGCCTTCGAAGCGCGCGACTGACGCGCTCGGGCGCCTGCCGAATGAAAAACGCCCGACCGGCGAACCGGTCGGGCGTTTTCGTTTGGGCGCGTGGCCGGCGGCTTACTTGCCGACGCCGGATTTCGCGATCTGCTGTTCGACGTATTGCGCGAACAGCGCGTGCAGGCGCGTCGCCGGGTGGACCATGTCGGCGAACATGTAGGTCTGGTCCGCGTTCGCGACCGTGTAGGTCTGCGGCGAGCAGAACAGCGACGAGCCGAACGCGGTCGCGTTCGCGACGCCGTACTGCGTGGCGGCCTGGACCATCGCCTTCAGGTTGCAGGCGGTGTCGGTATTCGACACGCTGAAGCCGTTCGCCTTGTAGTTGGCCGCGATGCCGTCCTGCCACGTGAACGAATCGACCATCGCGACCTTCGTCGGGTCGACCTTCAGCGCGGCGAGCGTGCCGACGAGCGTCTGGTTGAACAGGCCCGACAGTTGCGTGAACGCGGCCTGCGTGCCGCCCTGCAGCGCGAGCGGCGTGCCGCCGATGTCCGGCACGTTCGCGACGAACACGTGCGTCGCGCCCGCCGCGACGATCTGCTGGACGATCCCGCCGAGCTGCTGCGCGGCCAGGCCGATCGCCTGCGCCGCCGCGAGTTGCGCGGCCGGCGTATTGCCTTGCGCCTGCGCGACCTGGGCCTGGTAGAAGATGTCGTTCGCGCCGCCGTTGATCAGCACGATCTGGCCGGCGTTGAAGCTGCCGTGCTGCGTCAGGTACTGCTTGACCTGGTCGGCGATCGGCGTCGTCGTCGCCTGTGCGTAGTCGGGGTTCGGCACGCTGGCGTCCGCATGGCCGATGCCCGGCTGCAGCGTCACGCGCGAGCCGCCCTGCGCGTAGCCGAGGCCGCCCGTCGCCTGCAGCGGGATGCCGAAGCCGCCCTGGTTCGCGGGCTGCAGCGTGTCGCCGTAGTACTGCGCGACGTCCTGCGTCCATACCTGGCCCGGGTTGGTCGTGAAGCGGCCGCCGCCGAAGCCGAGCTTGATCTGCGAGTAGGTGCCGACGTCGGACAGGCTGTCGCCGAACGACACGATCTGCATCTTCACGCCCGACGGCGGCGTGTTCGACGCGCTGCTGCCGTTGTTGTCGTCACCGCCGCCGCATGCGGCGAGCAGCGCGAGCGCGGCGCCGGCGATCGCGACTTGCGCGGTGCGCAGCATGCGCTGACGCGTGCGGGAAGGTGCGTGTTGTTGTGTCTGCATCGTTCGATCTCCTCGTAGATATGGCCCTGATGTGTTTCTCATCTGCCGCGTGCCTGCTCGGTTCCGGGCTGCGCGGCGGCCGTTGGCTGAAACGGTTTATCGGTCGCGCGCAACCGCCAGCGGCACGGTGCGCGGATCCTGGTTCGCGGCCTCGGCAATCTGCGCATGATAAGCGCTCGCCCACTCGGGCGGGCCGAAAATCGCGCGCAGCTTGTTGCGCCATCCGTCGACGCGCCACGCGTCGGACGCCATCGCCACCCACTCGTGGAAGGTCGCGACGAGCGGGTTGTTCGAGCCGAGCCGTTCGACGATTCCGTACCGCGGCGGATCGTCGGGCGTTTCCTCGACATAGCTGCCGAACAGGCGATCCCAGATCACCAGGACGCCTGCGTAATTGCGGTCGATGTAGCGCGGGTTGCGCGCATGGTGGGCGCGGTGGATCGACGGCGTGTTCAGCACGTATTCGAGCCAGCCGAGCTTGCCGATCGCCTGGGTGTGCACGAAGAACTGGAACGCGAGGTTGATCAGCACGATGCCGACGACCTGTTGCGGCGGAAAGCCGGCGAACGCGAGCGGCAGCCAGAACAGCCACATGCCCGCGATCGGGTACATCAGGCTCTGACGGAACGCGGTCGAGAAATTCATCCGTTCGGACGAGTGGTGCACGACGTGCGCGGCCCACAGCCAGCGCACGCGATGGCTCGCGCGATGGAACACGTAGTAGAGGAAGTCCTGCGCGACGAACAGCACCGCGAACGACAGCCAGCCGTCGTGCCACGTGTAGACGCGATAGTGCCGGTAGCAGTACGCATAAACGGGAATCACGAACAGCCATGCGATCTTGTCGGCGCCCTGGTGCATCAGCGCGAGCGCCGCGTTGCACAGCGTGTCGCGCCACGCATAGATGCGGTCCTGCGCACGGGTGCGGGCGAGGTGCCAGGCCTCCCACGCGATGCAGAGCAGGAAGACGGGCGCCAGCGCGAGCAGAAGCAATTCGACGTCGAATCGCATGGGCGTGTCTCCTTCGTTCCCCTGCAAGCCATCGGGCCGGGCGTGTGGCCCGTTGTAGATATCGGTCAGGCCAACAGCCTACGCAATCGCCACGCGCTAGGCGAGGGGGCAGCGTAGAGGGTTCCCTCTGAGGACAGGGTTTCTACGGAATCCGTACTGCACGGGGCCGGGCGGTGCGGCCCCGTTTTATGCATGCGGCGTACGCGCGGGGCGTCGCGCGACGGTGGCGCGGGCGTTTCAAACCGCGCGGCGCGAGATTTCGCGGGCGGCGCGGTGCGGGGCGCGCGCGGGCCGCCCTGTCACGACGGCCCGCTGCGCGGGGCACGGATCGTCAGTGCGCGCCCGCGTAGATCCACTCGAGCAGCGTGTCGTGCGCGGCGCGCGCGCCTTCCGCGTGATCGTTGTTGATGAAGCTGACGACGACGTAGCTCTGGCCGTCCGCACCGGCGACGTAACCGGCGATCGCGCGCACGTCGCGCAGCGTGCCGGTCTTGATGTGCGCGTTGCCGAGCACGCCCGCGTTGGTGAGGCGGTTCTTCATCGTGCCGTCGATGCCCGCGATCGGCAGCGAATCGACGAACGCCTGCGCGACGGGGCTCGCGTTCGCGGCCTGCAGCAGCGCGGCGAGCGACAGCGCGCTCACATGTTCTTCGCGCGACAGCCCCGAGCCGTTCTCGAGCACGAGGTCGGGCATCGCGATGCCGTTCTTCTGCAGGAACGCCTGGATCGCGCGGCTCGACTGCTCGGGCGTCGCGGGCGGCTTGCCGCTGACCGCGCCGATCGTCAGGAACAGGTTGCGCGCCATCACGTTGTTGCTGAACTTGTTGATGTCGTAGACGATGCTGCCGAGCACCGGGCTGTGATGCACGGCGAGCGGCCGCGCGGTGACGGGCACCTTGCCTTCGCTCACGGGCCCCGCGATCGTGCCGCCGTCCTGCTGCCACAGCGCGAGGAAGCCGCGTGCGAAGAACGTCGTGTGATCGAGGATCGCGAGGTTGGTCGTGTGCGCGCCGCAGCGCAGCGGGTAGTCGCCGGCGAACGACGCGGTCATGATCCCGCCGCCGGCCGTCAGCGTCGGGCGCGCGGCCGCGGCGGCCGCGCTGCACGAGCCCGAGCCTTCGACGAGCTGGTTGTCGATCGACAGGTCCGCGAGCGGCGGCAGCACGTCGACGGCGACCTTGCCGTCATCGCCCGGCGTGACCGTGAACGACACGGCCTTGAACGCATACAGCAACGGATCGGGGCCGACGTTGTACGGCGCGCTGGCATCGTCGTCGAACGACGGCAGGTCGCGCGTCGACGCCGCGAAATAGCTCTTGTCGAGCACGAGACCGCCGGCCACGCGCTTGACGCCTGCCTTGCGCAGTTTGTCGACGAGGTCGATCAGCTCTTCGGGCACGAGCTTCGGATCGCCGGTGCCCTTGATGTACAGATTGCCCTGCAGCGTGCCGTCGGGGTCGATCGTGCCGTCCGTGTACGCGGTGGTGCGCCAGCGGTAGTCGGGGCCGAGGATCGACAGGCCCGAGAAGGTCGTCACGAGCTTCATCGTCGAGGCCGGCAGCATCGGCCGGCTCGCATTCCATGCGATCAGCGGTTGCGGATCGCCGACGCGCTCGACGACGACGCTCATCGCCGACGCCGGCACCTTCGCGCGCTGCAGCGCGACGAGCACGGATGCCGGCAGGCCGGCCGCGCGCGCGGCGGGCGACACGACGGCGGTCTTGCGCGCTTCCTTGCGCGCTTCCTTGTGGGATTTCTTGCGGGCCTGCGCGGACGGCGCGAACGCGAGGGCCGTGCACGTGGCGACGACGGCGGCCGCCCGCAGACAGACGCGGGCGCGGGGGGCGAACCGGGCGGAAAGGGCGGAAAGATCGAAAATCGGCATGGGCGAATACGGGAAAAGCAGGGGCTCGGGCAGGACGCGCGGGGCGCGGAAGCGCACATTGTAGAGACAAGTCGGGGCAGGTCCCTTGCAATCCGCCTTACTGTTGCATTGCACGGTGCCGCGCACGCGATTCGCGGCGCTACAATGGTCGCCGTGTTTGACTCGCCCATGGATGGCTGTCCCGATGCGGATTCTGCTTGTCGAAGATGATCGAATGATCGCCGAAGGCGTGCGCAAGGCGCTGCGCTCGGACGGCTTTGCGGTCGACTGGGTGCAGGACGGCGACGCCGCGCTCACGGCGCTCGGCGGCGAGACGTACGATCTGCTGCTGCTCGATCTCGGCCTGCCGAAGCGCGACGGCATCGACGTGCTGCGCACGCTGCGCGGGCGCGGGCTGGCGCTGCCGGTGCTGATCGTCACAGCGCGCGACGCCGTCGCCGATCGCGTGAAGGGGCTCGACGCCGGCGCCGACGACTATCTCGTCAAGCCGTTCGATCTCGACGAGCTGGGCGCGCGCATGCGCGCGCTGATCCGCCGCCAGGCCGGCCGCAGCGAGTCGCTGATCCGCCACGGCGCGCTGACGCTCGATCCCGCGTCGCACCAGGTGACGCTCGACGGCGCGCCCGTCGCGCTGTCCGCGCGCGAGTTCGCGCTGCTCGAGGCGCTGCTCGCGCGGCCGGGCGCGGTGCTGTCGAAGAGCCAGCTCGAGGAGAAGATGTACGGCTGGGGCGAGGAGATCGGCAGCAACACGGTCGAGGTCTACATCCACGCGCTGCGCAAGAAGCTCGGCTCGGACCTGATCCGCAACGTGCGCGGGCTCGGCTACATGGTCGTCAAGGAAAGCTGACGCGTGCGGTCGATTCGTCATCAATTGCTGATCTGGCTGCTCGCGATCGTCGTCGCGGGCGTGGGCATGGCCGGCTGGCTCATCTACCGGCAGGCGCTCGCCGAAGCGAACGAACTGTTCGACTACCAGTTGCAGGAAATCGCCGCGGCGCTGCCGTCGGAGCCGTTCTCGCAGGTGTTCGGCTCGCGCACCAACGGCGACGAAGGCATCGTGATCCAGATCTGGAATCGCAACGGCGTGCTGATGTACTTCTCGCATCCGCGTGCGCCGATCGCGCCGCGCGCGGAGCTCGGCTTCTCGACCGAGCGCACCGATCGCGGCGAATGGCGCGTGTACGGCGCGATCGTCGGCGACAACGTCGTGCAGCTCGCGCAGCCGCTGTCGGTGCGCAACCGGCTGGCGGCGAACGTCGCGCTGCGCACGCTGTGGCCGCTGATCGTGCTGCTGCCGTTCCTCGGCGCGGCCGTGTGGGGGATCGTCGGGCGCGGGCTCGCGCCGCTCGCCCGCGTGACGCGCGCGGTCGAGGCGCGCCGCCCGGAAGCGCTCGATTCGCTGCCCGACGCGCGCCTGCCGCTCGAGGTGCAGCCGCTCGTGCGGGCGCTGAACGGGCTGCTCGCGCGGCTGTCGGCGGCGCTCGACACGCAGAAGGCGTTCGTCGCCGACGCCGCGCACGAATTGCGCACGCCGCTCGCGGCCGTGCAGATCCAGGCGCAGCTCGTCGCTCGCGCGAAGGACGATGCGTCGCGCCGCGAGGCGATCGCGGATCTCCAGGACGGCGTGTCGCGCGCGACGCGTCTCACCGAGCAGCTGCTCGCGCTCGCGCGCGCCGAGCCGGACGGCGCGACGATGCGCGAACCGGTCGACCTGCAGGCGCTGCTCGCCGAATGCGTGACCGCGCATGCGCCGCTCGCGCAGCGGCACGACATCGATCTCGGCTTCGAGGAAACGCGCGCGGCGAGCGTCGTCGCGGACGTCGGCGCGCTGCGCGTGATGTTCGGCAACCTGCTCGACAACGCGGTGAAGTACACGCCGGACGGCGGCCGCATCGACGTGTCGCTGACGCGCGACGCGGCCGGCCGCGCGTGCGTGCAGATCGCCGACAGCGGGCCGGGCATTCCGGCCGACGAGCGCGAGCGCGTGTTCGACCGCTTCTATCGCGACAGCACGGCGCGCGCGCGCACCGACGTGTCGGGCAGCGGGCTCGGGCTCGCGATCGTCAAGCGCGTGGCGGCGCAGCAGGGCGCGACGGTGTCGCTCGGCGATGCGGCCGCGGGCGGCCTGCTCGTCAGCGTCGTGTTCCGCGATGCGGAGATGCCGGCCCCGGCGCCGCAGCCTTCCGAATCCGTCTGAAGAGGCGGCGCCGGCGGGGTGCCGGCAGCCGCTTAAGCCCGGCTTAAGGCTGATTAAGCCTCCTTTAAGTCAGGGTCGTTACGCTGCGTCCTAACAAAGAGGAGGTCCTACGATGAACACCCGATTCCTTGCGCGCGGCACCGTCGCGGTCGCCGTGGCGGCCGCCCTGTCGGCCGGCTATTTCGCCGGCACCCGCCGCGCCGATCCGCAGATCATCACGCCCGCGCAGGCGGCCGCATTGATGCCGGCAGAAGCCGCGGCCAAGACCGGCATTCCCGATTTCTCCGGGCTCGTCGAGACCTACGGCCCGGCGGTCGTGAACATCAGCGCGAAGCACGTCGTGAAGCAGGTGTCGCGGCGCGCGCCGCAGCCGCAACTGCCGATCGATCCGAGCGACCCGTTCTACCAGTTCTTCAAGCACTTCTACGGCCAGGTGCCGGGCATGGGCGGCGACGCGCAACCGGACGATCAGCCGAGCGCGAGCCTCGGGTCGGGCTTCATCGTCAGTGCCGACGGATACATCCTCACCAATGCACACGTGATCGACGGCGCGAACGTCGTCACGGTCAAGCTGACCGACAAGCGCGAATACAAGGCGAAGGTCGTCGGCTCCGACAAGCAGTCCGACGTCGCCGTGCTGAAGATCGACGCGAGCGGCCTGCCGACCGTGAAGATCGGCGACCCGGCGCAGAGCAAGGTCGGCCAGTGGGTCGTCGCGATCGGCTCGCCGTACGGCTTCGACAACACGGTCACGTCGGGCATCATCAGCGCGAAGTCGCGCGCGCTGCCGGACGAGAACTACACGCCGTTCATCCAGACCGACGTGCCGGTGAACCCCGGCAACTCGGGCGGCCCGCTGTTCAACCTGCAGGGCGAGGTGATCGGCATCAACTCGATGATCTACTCGCAGACGGGCGGCTTCCAGGGCCTGTCGTTCGCGATCCCGATCAACGAGGCGATCAAGGTGAAGGACGAGCTCGTGAAGACGGGCCACGTGAGCCGCGGCCGCCTCGGCGTCGCGGTGCAGGGGCTGAACCAGACGCTCGCGAGCTCGTTCGGGCTGCAGAAGCCGGACGGCGCGCTCGTCAGCTCGGTCGACGCCAATGGTCCGGCCGCGAAGGCCGGCCTGCAGCCGGGCGACGTGATCCTGTCGGTCAACGGTTCGCCGGTCGCCGATTCGACGTCGCTGCCCGCGCAGATCGCGAACCTGAAGCCGGGTTCGAAGGCCGACCTGCAGATCTGGCGCGACAAGTCGAAGAAGTCGATCAGCGTGACGCTCGGCGCGATGGCCGATGCGAAGCTCGCGTCGAACGACGGCGGGCCGGTCGAACAGGGCCGCCTGGGTGTCGCGGTGCGTCCGCTGTCGCCGCAGGAGCGCAGCGCCAGCAACCTGTCGCACGGGCTGATCGTGCAGCAGGCCGGCGGGCCGGCCGCCAACGCGGGTATCCAGCCGGGCGACGTGATCCTCGCGGTCAACGGCCGCCCGGTCACGAGCCCCGAGCAGTTGCGCGACGCGGTGAAGGGCGCGGGCAACAGTCTTGCTCTGCTGATCCAGCGCGATAATGCACAGATCTTCGTGCCGGTCGACCTGAGCTGACCGGCCACGGCCGACGGCCGGTCTGGCCGGCCGCGGCGGGCGCCGCCGCCGTGCGACGCGCGTGACGCTGCGCCCCGTATGTGTTCCGACCCCAAGGAGAGAGCCATGCAATATCTACGCAACGTGTCCCGATTTGCCGTCGCCGCGGCGCTGACCGCCGGCCTCGCGGCGGGGGCGACCGCCGCGTACGCGCAGTCGGACGGCCTGCCCGCCGCGAGCCAGCAAGGCGATGTCAGCTACGTGTCGGGCGGTATCGGCAAGGACCAGTCGACGGCATTCCAGAGTAACGAGGCGTCATGGCCGCTGGCGCTGCGCTTCACCGGCAAGGGCGGCGAGTTCCTGGCCGACGTCCATGTCCGGATCGTCGACGGCAAGGGCACCGAGGTGCTGGCGACCGACGCGCGCGGGCCGTACATGCTGGTGAAGCTGCCGCCGGGGCGCTATACGGTGCACGCGTCGTACCAGGGCAGCGACGAATCGCGTGCCGTCACGGTCGGCGCGAAGGGCGGCGCGAAAGCCGCGTTCCAGTGGAGTGCGCAGTAGCCCGCCGCGCGCGGCCCGGGCCCCGGGCGCGCAATCGGACGAAGTTTCGCCCATAATGAAAGCCACGGCATGCGTGCCGTGGCTTTTTTCGTTTCCTGCCCCGGCCTGGAGGCCGCCCGAAGGAGAAACGATGTCCGATGCAGCCGACCCTCGACTCGAAATCGTGCCGAACCGTCATCGCGTGCGCGTGATTCATCGCGGCATCACCTATGCCGATTCGCACGGCGCGCTGACCGTGCGCGAAGCGGGGCTCCCGGACATCCATTACCTGCCGCGCGGCGACGTCAACATGCGCCGGCTCGTGAAATCCGGCGTCACGACGGTCTGCCCGTTCAGGGGGCAAGCCGTGCATTTCGACTTGCAGACGGAAGACGGCATGATCGAGAACGCCGCATGGAGTTACGAAGAACCGAAGGAGGCGGCGGCCGTGCTCGCGCACTACGTCGCCTTCGATGTCGCACGGGTCGACAGTCTCGTCGAGACGTCCTGATGCGGCGCGCGTTCATCGGGGAGGCGTCATGGAACTGAACGACACGTTACGCGTACCGCTCGCGCCGCCTGTCGTGCGGGATGCGCTGGAGGATCTCGCGCTGTTGCGGGCGAGCTTCGATCATTGCGAATCGTTCGTGAAACTCGCACACGGCGAGTTCGCGCTGACGATCACGGTGCCGCTCGGCCCGCTGCGCGCCCGCTACGACGTGCGCGCGCATGCGGCCGCCGAGCAGGGCGACGCGGAAGGGCAGCCGCGCCGCGTGCTCAACTTCAAGGCGCGGGCCGACGGCCTCGGCGCGCTGCGCGGCCAGGTCGAACTCGTGCTGGTGCCGGTCGACGATGCGAGCGCCACGCGAATCGAGTACGTGGTGTGGGCGACGGCGAGCGGGCCGCTCGCCGAACTGCCGGGGCGGCAGATCGACAATGCGCTGCGCGAATGGACCGACACGTTCTTTCGCGAGTTCTGCGCGGTCGTGCAGGCGAAGCACGGTCTCGCGCCGAATCGCGCGAGCGCCCCTGCGCAGCGACGCCAGCACGTATTTTTGCGGCCGGCATCGCTGGTGGCCGCGACGAAGCGCTCGCTGCCGCCGCATCTCGGCGGCGCGCTGAGCGGGCGTGCGGCGAGCGCGCTCCGGCATCGCGATTCCGGCACGGTGCCCGTGTGGGCGTGGGCGGCGATGATCGTGTTCGTCGCGCTGCTGCTTTACGCGGCACGCTGGTTCAACGGCGGCTGATCAGCCGCCCGGTTCCGCGTCACGGCCTGCCCGCCGCCCGGGCAGCGGGCGTCACCGTCCCGCGCCGGCGCCGGCTTCGGCGCCGCGAAATTCCCTTCGATACGCAGACGGCGACGTGCCGAGCGCGCCCGCGAAATGCTGGCGCAACGACACGCTCGAGCCATAGCCGGCCGCCTGCGCGATCGCGTCGATCGATTGTCCGGTGGTTTCCAGCAGATGCTGGGCGCGCGCGAGCCGTTCGGCCTGCAGCCACGCGGTGACGGTCGTGCCCGTCGCCTGGCGGAAGTGGCGCGTGAACGTGCGCCGGCTCATCAGCACGCGTTCGGCGAGCGAATCGACGCTGTGCGCGGCGTCGAGGTGGGCGCGCACCCAGTCGAGCAGGCCCGCGAGCCGCGCATCGCGCGGATGCGCGGCGACCGGCTGCGGCACGTACTGGGCCTGGCCGCCCTGGCGGTGCGGCGGGATCACGAGGCGGCGCGCGATCCGGTTCGCGGCGTCCGAGCCGAAGCGTCGCCGCACGACGTGCAGGCAGCAGTCGAGCCCCGCGGCCGTGCCGGCCGACGTCATCAGGTTGCCGTCGTCGACGTACAGCACGTCGGGATCGAGTTTCACGCGCGGAAAGCGCCGTGCGAAATCGTCGGCCCACGCCCAGTGCGTGGTGGCCGGGCGGCCGTCGAGCAGGCCGGCCGCGGCGAGCACGTAAGCGCCGAGACACAGGCCGACGAGTTCGGCGCCGCGCGCGGCAACCGCGCGCACGGCATCGAGCAGCGCGTCGGGCGGCGCTTCGTCCGGGTCGCGCCAGGACGGCACGATGACGATGTCCGCATCGTCGAGCGCGCCGAGCCCGTGCGGCGCGGTGATCGTGAAGCCGCCCGTCGTCGCGAGCGGGCCGCGCTCGGCCGAGCAGACGCGGAACTCGAACGCGGGAGACGCGGCCGCGTCGCGCTCCTTGCCGAATACGACCGACGGCACCGACAGGTGGAACGGGCTGATGCCGTCGTACGCGATCACGGCGACGACGGTCGGAATGGATGAGGCGGATGGAACGGGCGGCGCGGCGGCGAGCATGGCGGGCTCCGGAAAGGCGATGGCCCGATTTTATCGAAGAATGGCTATCGGGCCACTATCGGCACCGGCCACGCGGCTCGACAATGCATCGCATCGCACTGCTGGCCGTCCCGCCCCGGGGCGGGGCAGCGCCTCCGGCCAAGGAGCCCACCATGTCGAACGCCGTCCCGCATTCCGCTTCCTCCCTTTCCGCTGCCCGCCGCGCGCTGATCGTGATCGACGTGCAGAACGAATACGTGACGGGCAACCTGCCGATCGAATACCCGCCGCTCGACGTGTCGCTCGCGAACATCGGCCGCGCGATCGACGCCGCGCACGCGGCCGGCGTGCCGGTGATCGTGGTGCAGCACGTCGCGCCGGCCGGTGCGCCGATCTTCGCGCCCGGCACCGACGGCGTCGCGCTGCACGCGGTGGTGGCCAGCCGGCCGTACGCGTATCGTATCGAGAAGGCGCAGGCCAGCTCGTTCGCCGGCACCGATCTCGCCGCGTGGCTCGATGCGCACGGCATCGACACGCTCGCGGTGGCCGGCTACATGACGCACAACTGCAATGCGTCGACGGTCTATCACGCGGCGCATGCGGGGCTGAAGGTCGAGTACCTGGACGACGCGACGGGCGCGCTGCCGTACGAGAACGAAGCGGGCGCGGCGAGCGCCGAGGAGATTCACCGCGCGTATGCGGTGGTGTTTCAGTCGAATTTCGCGGCCGTGATGTCGACCGACGCGTGGATCGCGGGACTGGCCGGCGCGCCGATGCCTTCGTGCGATTCGGTGGCCGCGTCGAACCGGCGGGCTCGCGCGCATCGCGCGAAGGCGGCCTGACCCGGCGCGGCAACCGTGCGCGCCATGCGCCGCGCGGTCAGTCGGGATCCTTCAGCATCGCCGGGCTGTAGCGCAGCATGTCGAAGCAGCCGTCGACGAGCTTTTCCGCATGCTGCTCGGCGTCGATCTCGTCGGGCAGCATCAGCATGTCGCGCACGAACCCGCTGACGAGCGTGTGCAGCATCAGCGTCGCGCGCCACGTATCGAGCCGCTCGGGCAACAGCTTGAGCCCCACGGCCACCGCGAGATCGGCGTCGATCATGTGCAGCGCCTCGCTCATTCCCGCGCGATTGCGTTGCAGCAGCGGCTCCATGTCCGCGACGTACTCGCACTTCATGAACAGGATGCTGAACACGCGCCGCAGCTGCGGGTCGCGCTGCACGCCGAGCAGGCACCAGATCAGGATCTGACGCACCTTCTCGAGCGGATTGCCGCCCGGCGCGTCGGGCGGCATCCGCTTCAGTTCGTCGATCGGCAGGAACACGCGGTCGAACATCGCATCGAAGAGTTCGCTCTTGTTCGCGAAATGCCAATAGATCGCGCCGCGCGTCACGCCGGCGTGCTGGGCGATGTCCGCGAGCGACGTATGCGATACGCCTTTCTCGAAGAACACGTGTTCGGCGGCGTCGAGAATGCGATTGCGCGTCTCGAGCGCCTCCTCCTTGGTACGTCTGACCATATGCAGGCCTGATTGGATCGATCGTCGGTGAATATAGGGTCCGCAACCCCTCGTCGCCGTCATGGAGACGGGCTATGCTTGCTGGTCGTAACAATCTGTAAGACTGGGCAGCCGGCGGAGTACAAACGGGCTTTTTACATACATTCGTGAATGTATATACAATACCACCCTACGATCGAATGACCCAAGTGGCAATCAGTTAATATCCCACTCTGCTGATTCCCGCCCTAGTACCAGTCCGCAGTACGCGGCATCCCCGTCGGCACGGAGGTCTCGTGCCGACGTGCTGTATCTAGCAGTCCAGTAATTCAGGTGTTCGATCTGCGCCGCGAGGCGCATCCGTGTTGCGCTCCGGTCGGGCGCGGCACTTATTCCATTGGTTATACACAGAGGTCGCTCCATGCGCGTCGAACGGGTTCCATACCGCTTAATCACTGTCGCGACGGCCGCCGTTTTCCTGGCCGCGTGCGGCAAAAAAGAATCGGCACCGCCGCCGCAAACGCCGGAAGTCGGCGTCGTCACCGTCCAACCGCAATCCGTACCGGTCTTCACCGACCTGCCGGGCCGCACCAGTGCTTTCCTCGTCGCGCAAGTGCGCGCACGGGTCGACGGCATCGTGCTGCGCCGTGAATTCACCGAAGGCACCGACGTCAAGGCCGGCCAGCGCCTCTACAAGATCGATCCGGCGCCGTACATCGCCGCGCTGAACAGCGCGAAGGCGACGCTCGCGAAGGCGCAGGCGAACCTCGTCACGCAGAACGCGCTGGTCGCGCGCTACAAGGTGCTGGTCGCCGCGAACGCGGTCAGCAAGCAGGACTACGACAACGCGGTCGCCACGCAGGGTCAGGCCGCGGCGGACGTCGCGGCCGGCAAGGCGGCGGTCGACACCGCGCAGATCAACCTCGGCTACACGGATGTCGTGTCGCCGATCAGCGGCCGCGTCGGCATCTCGCAGGTGACGCCGGGCGCATACGTGCAGGCGAGCCAGGCGACGCTGATGTCGACGGTGCAGCAACTCGACCCGGTGTACGTCGACCTCACGCAGTCGAGCCTCGAAGGGCTGAAGCTGCGTCAGGACGTGCAGAGCGGCCGTCTGAAGACGAGCGGCCCGGGCGCGGCGAAGGTGTCGCTGATCCTGGAAGACGGCAAGACCTACTCGGAGTCGGGCAAGCTGCAGTTCTCGGACGTGACGGTCGACCAGACCACCGGCTCGGTGACGATCCGCGCGGTCTTCCCGAACCCGGGCCGCGTGCTGTTGCCGGGGATGTTCGTGCGCGCACGGATCGAGGAAGGCGTGAACGAGAACGCGTTCCTGGTGCCGCAGATCGGCGTCACGCATGACCAGAAGGGCCAGGCGGTCGCGATGGTGGTGAACGCCAGCAACAAGGTCGAGCCGCGTCCGCTGAAGACCACCGGCATGCAAGGCCCGAACTGGATCGTCGAAGGCGGTCTGCAGGCGGGCGATCACGTGATCGTGCAAGGCGTCGACAAGGTGCGCCCGGGCGCGACCGTGAAGTCGGTCCCCGCGCAGCTCGCTCCGGCGGCCGATGCCGCCTCGGGTACTGCTGCCCCCGCCGCGCCGGCCGCCGCCGGGTCCGGCACCGCCGCCGCTTCCGGTGCCGCCGCATCGGGCGCCGCGCCCGCGAGTGCTGCCGCTGCTTCGAGCGCGAAATAACAGGGAGCCTGTTTCATGGCAAAGTTTTTTATCGATCGCCCGATCTTCGCGTGGGTGATCGCCATCATCCTGATGCTGGCCGGGGTTGCGGCGATCTTCACGCTGCCGATCTCGCAGTATCCGACGATCGCGCCGCCATCTATCCAGATCACCGCGAACTACCCGGGCGCTTCCGCGAAGACGGTGGAAGACACGGTGACGCAGGTGATCGAGCAGCAGATGAGCGGTCTCGACAACTTCCTGTACATGTCGTCGACGAGTGACGACTCGGGCAACGCAACGATCACGCTGACCTTCGCGCCGGGCACCAACGCCGATATCGCGCAGGTGCAGGTGCAGAACAAGCTGTCGCTCGCGACGCCGGTTCTGCCGCAGGTCGTGCAGCAACTCGGTCTGTCGGTCACGAAGTCGAGCAGCAGCTTCCTGCTGGTGCTCGCCTTCAACTCCGAAGACGGCAGCATGAACAAGTACGACCTCGCGAACTTCGTGGCGTCGCACGTGAAGGACCCGATCAGCCGGTTGAACGGCGTCGGTACCGTCACGCTGTTCGGCTCGCAGTACGCGATGCGGATCTGGCTCGACCCGAACCGCCTGACCAACTACGGCCTCACGCCGGTCGACGTCAGCTCCGCGATCACCGCGCAGAACGTGCAGATCGCGGGCGGCCAGATCGGCGGCACGCCGGCGAAGCCGGGCACCGTGCTGCAGGCGACGATCACCGAATCGACGCTGCTGCAGACGCCCGAGCAGTTCGGCAACATCCTGCTGAAGGTCAACCAGGACGGCTCGCAGGTTCGCCTGAAGGACGTCGCGCAGATCGGCCTCGGCGGCGAAAACTACAACTTCGACACGAAGTACAACGGTCAGCCGACCGCGGCACTCGGTATCCAGCTCGCGACCAACGCGAACGCGCTCGCGACCGCGAAGGCCGTGCGCGCGAAGATCGACGAGCTCGCACCGTTCTTCCCGCACGGCCTCGTCGTGAAGTACCCGTACGACACGACGCCGTTCGTGAAGCTGTCGATCGAGGAAGTGGTCAAGACGCTGCTCGAAGGTATCGTGCTCGTGTTCCTCGTGATGTATCTGTTCCTGCAGAACCTGCGGGCGACGATCATCCCGACGATCGCGGTGCCGGTCGTGCTGCTCGGCACGTTCGCGATCATGTCGCTGGTGGGCTTCTCGATCAACACGCTGTCGATGTTCGGCCTCGTGCTCGCGATCGGCCTGCTGGTCGACGATGCGATCGTGGTGGTCGAGAACGTCGAGCGCGTGATGGCGGAGGAGGGACTGTCGCCGAAGGAGGCGACCCGCAAGGCGATGGGCCAGATTACCGGCGCACTCGTCGGCGTGGCGCTCGTGCTGTCGGCGGTGTTCGTGCCGGTGGCGTTCTCCGGCGGCTCGGTCGGCGCGATCTATCGTCAGTTCTCGCTGACGATCGTGTCGGCGATGGTGCTGTCGGTGCTGGTCGCGTTGATTCTGACGCCGGCCCTGTGCGCGACGATCCTGAAGCCGATCGAGAAGGGACATCACGAAGAGAAGAAGGGCTTCTTCGGCTGGTTCAACCGCACGTTCAACAACAGCCGCGACAAGTACCACGTCGGCGTGCACCACGTGATCAAGCGCTCGGGCCGCTGGCTCATCATCTATCTGGTCGTGATCGTCGCGGTCGGGCTGCTGTTCGTGCGCCTGCCGAAGTCGTTCCTGCCCGATGAAGACCAGGGCCTGATGTTCGTGATCGTGCAGACGCCGTCGGGTTCGACGCAGGAAACGACCGCGAAGACGCTCGCGAACATTTCCGACTACCTGCTGAAGGACGAGAAGGAAATCGTCGAATCGGCGTTCACGGTCAACGGCTTCAGCTTCGCGGGCCGCGGCCAGAACTCGGGTCTCGTGTTCGTGCGCCTGCGGGACTACTCGCAGCGCCAGCATGCGAACCAGAAGGTGCAGGCGTTGATCGGCCGGATGTTCGGGCGCTACGCGGGCTACAAGGACGCGCTCGTGATCCCGTTCAACCCGCCGTCGATTCCCGAACTCGGCACGGCCGCCGGCTTCGACTTCGAGCTGACGGACAACGCCGGTCTTGGCCACGACGCGCTGATGGCCGCACGTAACCAGCTGCTCGGGATGGCTTCGAAGGATCCGACGCTGCAGGGTGTCCGTCCGAACGGCCTGAACGATACGCCGCAGTAC
Organism: Burkholderia sp. BE12; assembly: GCF_002959955.1. Taxonomy (NCBI): domain Bacteria; kingdom Pseudomonadati; phylum Pseudomonadota; class Betaproteobacteria; order Burkholderiales; family Burkholderiaceae; genus Burkholderia; species Burkholderia sp. BE12. The sequence continues at coordinate 183,469 of NZ_PREY01000009.1, forward strand.
AAGGTCGACATCGACCGCGAGAAGGCGAATGCACTGGGCGTGACGGCGGATGCGATCGACCAGACGTTCTCGATCGCGTGGGCGTCGAAGTACGTGAACAACTTCCTCGACACCGACGGCCGGATCAAGAAGGTGTACGTGCAGGCCGACGCGCCGTTCCGGATGACGCCGGAAGACATGAACATCTGGTACGTGCGCAACGGGTCGGGCGGGATGGTGCCGTTCAGCGCGTTCGCGACCGGTCACTGGACGTACGGTTCGCCGAAGCTCGAGCGCTACAACGGCGTGTCGGCGATGGAAATCCAGGGTCAGGCCGCACCGGGCAAGTCGACCGGTCAGGCGATGACCGCGATGGAAGGGCTCGCGAAGAAGCTGCCGGTCGGTATCGGCTATTCGTGGACCGGCCTGTCGTTCCAGGAAATCCAGTCCGGCTCGCAGGCGCCGATCCTGTACGCGATCTCGATCCTCGTCGTGTTCCTGTGTCTCGCGGCGCTGTATGAAAGCTGGTCGATCCCGTTCTCGGTGATCATGGTGGTGCCGCTCGGCGTGATCGGCGCACTGCTTGCGGCGACGATGCGCGGCCTCGAGAACGACGTGTTCTTCCAGGTCGGCCTGCTGACCACCGTGGGCTTGTCCGCGAAGAACGCGATTCTGATCGTCGAGTTCGCGCGCGAACTGCAGCTGACGGAGAAGATGGGGCCGATCGAGGCCGCGCTGGAAGCAGCGCGCCTGCGGCTGCGTCCGATCCTGATGACGTCGCTCGCGTTCATTCTCGGCGTGATGCCGCTCGCGATCAGCAACGGCGCGGGTTCGGCAAGCCAGCACGCGATCGGTACGGGCGTGATCGGCGGGATGATCACGGCGACGTTCCTCGCGATCTTCATGATCCCGATGTTCTTCGTGAAGATCCGTGCGATCTTCAGCGGCGAGAAGGAAGACGTCGACGAGGCGCTGCGCCTGGCTCAGGCGCACTCGCACCACGAAGAGACGCCGGGCAACGGCGACGAAGGCAACAAGGGACAGTGATGATGCAAAAACACGCTTTGACTGCAATCGCAGTCGCGCTCTTTGCCACGGGCTGCACGATGGCGCCGCATTACAAGCGGCCCGACGCACCCGTCGCGCAGGCGTACCCGGCCGGCGGCGTCTACGCGACGCAGCCGGGCGCGGCCGGCGCGCGCAGCGCGAATGGCCAGGCGGCGACCGCCATCGGCTGGCGCGAGTTCTTCGTCGATCCGCGCCTGCAGCGGCTGATCGAGATCGCGCTGAAGAACAACCGCGACCTGCGCGTGTCGGTGCTGAACATCGAGGCGGCGCGCGCGCAGTACCAGATCACGCGCGCGGGGCTGTTCCCGACGCTCGACGGTACGGGCACGGGGAATATTCAGCGCTATCCGGCCGGTGTGTCGCAGACTGGCCGGCCGCTGATCTCGCGCGTCTACAACGTCGGGCTTTCGGCATCGTGGGAACTCGACCTGTTCGGCCGCGTGCAGAGCCTGAAGGATCAGGCGCTCGCGCAGTACCTGTCGACGTCGTACGCGCGGCAGGCGTCGGAGATCTCGCTGGTGTCGCAGGTGGCGGATCAATACCTGACGCTACTGTCGACCGACGATCTGCTGAAGGTCACGGAAGACACGCTGAAATCCGCACAGGCGTCGTACGACCTGACCAAGCTGCAGTTCGACAACGGCACGGGCTCCGAGCTCGAGCTGCGTCAGGCGCAGACGGTGGTCGAGACGGCGCTCGCGAACCAGCAGGCACAGGCCCGTGCCCGCGCGCAGGCGCTGAACGCGCTGGTGCTGCTGATCGGCGAGCCGCTGCCGGACGATCTGCCGCCGGGCATGCCGCTCGATGCGCAGAACCTGCTGACGGACGTGCCGCCTGGCCTGCCGTCGGATCTGCTCGCGCGTCGTCCTGACGTGATGCAGGCCGAGCAGACGCTGCTGGCCGCGAACGCGAACATCGGCGCGGCCCGCGCGGCGTTCTTCCCGAAGATCTCGTTGACCGCGGCATTCGGCACCGCGAGCCCGACGCTCGGCGGCCTGTTCAAGGCCGGCACGGCGGCGTGGTCGTTCGCGCCGAACATCGCGCTGCCGATCTTCGAAGGTGGGCAGAACATCGCCAATCTCGATCTCGCGCACGTGCAGAAGCGCATCGAGATCGCGAACTACGAGAAGGCGATCCAGTCGGCGTTCCGCGAAGTGTCGGACGGCCTCGCCGCACGCGGCACGTACGACCAGCAGATCGCGGCGCTGGAGCGCAACGAGCACGCGCAGCAGCGCCGCTTCGACTTGTCGGACCTGCGTTACAAGAACGGTGTCGACAGCTACCTGTCGGTGCTGACCGCGCAGACGGATCTGTACTCGGCGCAGCAGTCGCTGATCAGCGCGCGCCTGGCGCGCTGGACGAACCTGGTCGACCTGTACCGTGCACTGGGAGGCGGCTGGATCCAGCGCGCAGGCGAAGCGCCGCGCGCGCCGGATGCACCGGTCGACTACGACAAGGCGGCCGCTCCGGCGCCTGCGTCGGCAACCGCGACGAACGGGTAAGCGCGACGGAGGGCGGGGGCGGGCAGCCGCTCCTGTTCATCGAGCCGGCTATAACCGGCGATACGCGGAAACGAAAACGCCACGGATGCAAGTCCGTGGCGTTTCTTTTTTGGGTGGTCGCATCGCATGGGGCAGGGATCGTTGCCGTGACGATGCCTGCATCGGACTCGGGTGACTGCGGTGACGCGGGTGACGCAGGTGATTCCGCTGATTCCGGTCACGCCGGCCCGCTCGGCCAATCGGCCAACCGGCATCCGTGGCCATTCTGCCGCCTGCCAGCGCGTTCCTCATCCTCTATCGATCGCGCCAGCCCCGCCTAATCCGCGGCCCGCCAAGCAAAACGCCACGGCATGCCGTGGCGTTTTTCCTTACCGCCGTGCGCCGTCGTCCGGCGCGGCGCGATCAGTGGTGCACGTCGACCGGACGCCCATCGAAGTCGTGCCCGGCGCGCCGAATCTCGCAGCGTGCATCCTTTTCGCCTTTCACGCCGTTGAACACGATGTTCAGGATCACGGCCGTCGCCGATGCGAGCAGGATGCCGCTGTGCAGGATCGGCGCGAGCGCCGGCGGCAGCTTCGAGAAGAAGTGCGGCGACACGACCGGCACGAGGCCCATGCCGACGCTCACGGCGACGATGAACAGGTTGTGCGAGTTGCTCACGAAGTCGGCCTTCGACAGCACCTTGATGCCGTTCGCGGCGACCATCCCGAACATCACGATGCCTGCGCCGCCGAGCACGAACGGTGGCACCGACGCGACGACCTGCGCCATCTTCGGGAACAGGCCGAGCAGCACGAGGATCACGCCGCCCGTCGCACACACGAAGCGGCTCTTCACGCCCGTCACGCCGATCAGGCCGACGTTCTGCGAGAACGACGTATGCGGGAACGAGTTGAAGATGCCGCCGATCAGCGTGCCGAGGCCGTCGACGCGCAGGCCGCGCACGAGGCGCTCCTGGTTGACCGGGCGATCGACCATGTCGCCGACCGCGAGGAACATGCCGGTCGATTCGATGAACGTGACGAACATCACCGTGACCATGGTCACGATCGACAGCGGATCGAAGTGCGGCAGGCCGAAGTGGAACGGCATCACGAAGCCGACCCACGGCGCATGCGACACGCCGTCGGTGTTCACGCGGCCGATCGCGAACGCGATCACGAAGCCGGCGACGATGCCGAGCAGCACCGAGATGTTCGCGATGAAGCCGCGGCCGAACTTGTTGATCAGCAGGATCAGCGTGAGCACGAGCAGCGACAGGCCGAGATAGACCGGGCTGCCGTACTCGGGGTTGCCGACGCCGCCGGCCGCCCAGTTGATGCCCACTTCCATCAGCGACAGCCCGATCACGGCGATCACCGTGCCGACGACCACGGGCGGGAAGAACCGCAACAGCTTGCCGATCATCGGCGCGAGCACGATGCCGATGATGCCGGCGGCGATGGTCGAGCCGAAGATGTCGAGAATGCCGAGGCCGGGGTTCGTGCCGATCGCGATCATCGGGCCGACCGCCGCGAACGTGCAGCCCATGATGACGGGCAGGCGGATCCCGAAGATCCACAGGCCGAGCGTCTGGATCAGCGTGGCGATGCCACACGAAAACAGATCGGCGCTGATCAGGAACGCGATCTGGTCTTTCGGCAGCTTGAGCGCCGCGCCGACGATAAGCGGCACGGCGACGGCGCCGGCGTACATGACGAGGACGTGCTGCAGGCCAAGCGTTACCAGCTTGCCGGTCGGCAGCACCTCATCGCACGGATGGACCGTGTTCGATTGCATCTGTCTCACTCCATGATCTTGTTTTCGGGGTGATACGAAGTTATTCGGAATGAATCCATGCAACAAGAGCACTGGGTTCTATTCCGCTCTTTGCTGGTTCGATATGCCGCTTCGGCATGGAGCAGGGGCTCGATCATCGGGAAACTGCCGCAGGAGTGAGGTGTACCGGTTTTATAGCGCTTCAAAATAGCGCCGGCCCCCATGTCAAATATGGGTCCTTTTATGGTGTGTATCGGGCGGGCCGCATAGTGGCAAAAAGCGGGGTGCGGAAATCGTGCCGGGTTAACCCGCGAACGGCCGCTTTCGCGCGCAAGGTGCGGCCCGGTGGAACGCGGCGACCCGACCGCACGTTCGATGCGTCGAAGCGGTGGCCAAAACCGGGGCGCACGTCGCGATCCCGTTATCATCGATATCCGTTCATACGAATCCTCTTCACGTCATGCGCCTGCTCGGAATCGACCTCGGCACCGGCTCCGTCAAACTCGTCACGCTCGATGCCGACGGCGTCGAGCGGGCGGTTGCGAGCGAACCTTACGGGTTGTCGTCGCCGCAGCCCGGCTGGGCGGAAATCGCGCCCGCCACCTGGTGGCAGGCACTCATGCGCGCGGCCGCGCGGCTGCCGGCCGACGAGCGTGCGCGGGTGGCGGCGATCGGCTTCTCGGGCCAGATGCATGGCGTCGTGCTGATCGACGCGGCCGGCCAGCCGGTGCGGCCCGCGCTGCTGTGGCCCGACACGCGCGCGGCGCGCGAGGCGGATGCGGCCGGCTGGCCGGCGGCCGGATTGCCCGTCGCACCGAATCCCGTCGCGCCCGGCATGGCGGGCCCGCTGTTGCGCTGGCTGGCCACGCACGAACCCGATGCGCTGCGTGCCGCGCGCTGGGCCGTGCAGCCGAAGGACTGGCTGCGCATCGCGCTCGGCGGCGACGTGGCGGCCGATCCGAGCGACGCGTGCGCAACCGCGCTCGCGACGCCCGACGGCGCGTGGGATATCGCGTTGATCGACGCGCTCGGCCTGCCGGCCGACCGCTTCGCGCCGGTTCGTGCGTCCACGGCGCGCGGCGGCGTGCTCGGCGCGCAGCCCGCCGCCGCGCTCGGCCTGCCGGCCGGCGTGCCGCTCGCGACGGGCGCGGCCGATACCGCGTGCGCGGCGCTCGGCAGCGGGCTGGCCGAGGCGGGCGATGCGCTGCTGACGACCGGCAGCGGCGGGCAGATCGTCGTCCTCGCGGATGCGTTGCCGCCCGCGCGGCGCGGCTTGCACCGCTATCGTGCGGCGGCCGGCGGCGGCTATTACACGATGGCGGCGATGCAGAACGTCGGGCTCGCGCTCGAAGCCGTGCGCGGCTGGCTCGGCTACGCGCGATGGGCCGATGCGTATGACGACGCGTTCGCGCAGCCGGCGTCCGAACGGCTGTGCTTCCTGCCGTACCTGACCGGCGAGCGTTCGCCGTGGATGAACCCCGATGCGCGCGGCGGCTGGCTTGGCCTCGGGCTGGGCGACACGCGCGGCGCGATGATGCGCGCCGCGTTCGAAGGCGTCGCGTTCGCGTTGCGCGCGGGGCTCGATGCGATCCGCGACGCCGATCGCGGCGACGCGGTGACGACGCTGCGCCTCGCCGGCGGCGGCTCGGTCGATCCGCGCTGGCGCCAGTTGCTCGCGGATGCGCTCGGCGCGTCGCTGCAGGCGATCGATTGCCCGAACGCCGCGACGCGCGGCGCCGCGCTGCTCGCGGGCGTCGCGATCGGGCATTGGCGCGAGGATGCGTTGCGCGCGCTGGCGCCGAGCGCGTCGCCGGTTGCCGCGCCGCAGGACGATCGCCTGCTGGCTGCACGCCACGCGCGCTTCGTCGATCTGTACGCGCGCACGGATGCATGGTTCACGACGGGCGTTTAAACTCGGACATTTGTTCTTTTGCGTCAGCGATGACGCATCCTGGCAAGCCGGCGACCGTTTCGCGCACGCGATGCGCGGCGGGAGCGGCCATCATGGCGAGCACGAGATTCTTGCGCCGTGCCGCGCGGCACGGCTTCGACCGCTTTGCATGACACCCCGGCAGGCGCCGCACGCCGGCCCGGGCCGATCTCACAGACACACAGGAGTGACACGATGAAAACGAAAGCCGCGATTGCATGGAAGGCGGGTGCGCCGCTGACGATCGAGGAAGTCGATCTCGAAGGGCCGCGCGCCGGCGAAGTGCTGATCGAAGTGAAGGCGACGGGCATCTGCCACACCGACTACTACACGCTGTCGGGCGCCGATCCGGAAGGGATCTTCCCGGCGATCCTCGGCCATGAAGGCGCGGGCGTGGTGGTCGACGTCGGCCCCGGCGTCGGCACCGTGAGGAAGGGCGACCACGTGATTCCGCTCTACACGCCCGAATGCCGCGAGTGCAAGTTCTGCCTGTCGCGCAAGACCAACCTGTGTCAGAAGATCCGCGCGACGCAGGGCAAGGGCCTGATGCCCGACGCGACGTCGCGTTTCTCGCTCGACGGCAAGCCGCTGTTCCACTACATGGGCACGTCGACGTTCTCGAACTACATCGTCGTGCCGGAGATCGCGGTCGCGAAGGTGCGCGAGGACGCGCCGTTCGACAAGATCTGCTACATCGGCTGCGGCGTGACGACGGGCGTCGGCGCGGTCGTGTACTCGGCGAAGGTCGAGGCCGGTGCGAACGTCGTCGTGTTCGGCCTCGGCGGGATCGGCCTGAACGTGATCCAGGGCGCGAAGATGGTCGGCGCTGACAAGATCATCGGCGTCGACATCAACCCGAAGCGCGTCGAGCTCGCGAAGAAGTTCGGGATGACGCACTTCATCAACCCGAACGAAGTCGAGAACGTCGTCGACCACATCGTGCAGTTGACCGACGGCGGCGCCGATTACTCGTTCGAATGCGTGGGCAACGTGAAGCTGATGCGCCAGGCGCTCGAATGCACGCACAAGGGCTGGGGCCAGTCGTTCATCATCGGCGTGGCCGCGGCCGGCGAGGAAATCAGCACGCGTCCGTTCCAACTCGTGACGGGCCGCGAGTGGAAGGGTTCGGCGTTCGGCGGCGCGCGCGGCCGCACCGACGTGCCGAAGATCGTCGACTGGTACATGGAAGGCAAGCTCAACATCGACGACCTGATCACGCACACGCTGCCGCTCGAGCGGATCAACGAAGGCTTCGACCTGATGAAGGCCGGCGAGTCGATCCGCTCGGTCGTGCTGTACTGACCGGGAGCGCACCGCCATGCTCGAACTCGTTTCCTCGCATGCGTGCCACGGCGGCGAGCAGCGTTTCTACCGTCACGATTCGGCAGCCATCGGCCTGCCGATGAAGTTTTCGGTGTACCTGCCGCCGCAGGCCGCGCACGCGCGCGTGCCGGCGCTGTTCTATCTCGCGGGGCTCACGTGCACCGACGAGACGTTCGCGATCAAGGCCGGCGCGCAGCAATACGCGGCGCAGCACGGCATCGCGCTCGTGATGCCGGATACGAGCCCGCGCGGCGCGGGCGTGCCGGGCGAGACCGACGCGTGGGACTTCGGCGTCGGCGCGGGTTTCTACGTCGATGCGACCGAAGCGCCGTGGTCGACGCATTACCGGATGGAGTCGTACGTGACGGGCGAACTGCGCGAGCTCGTCGCGGCCGAGCTGCCGATCGAGGGCGCGCGGCTCGGCATCTTCGGCCACTCGATGGGCGGGCACGGGGCGCTGACGCTCGCGTTGCGCCATCCGGGGCTTTACCGGTCGGTGTCGGCGTTCGCGCCGATCGCCGCGCCGACGCGCTGCCCGTGGGGCGAGAAGGCGTTCTCCGGTTATCTCGGCGCCGATCGCGACGCGTGGAAGCAGCACGACGCCAGCGAACTCGTCGCGCACGCGGATGCACCGAAGTTCGCGGAAGGCATTCTCGTCGATCAGGGGCTGGCCGATCAGTTCCTCGCGAACCAGCTGAACCCCGACGTGTTCGAAGCCGCCTGCGCGAAGGCCGGCCAGCCGCTGACGCTGCGCCGCCATCCGGGCTACGACCACGGCTACTACTTCATCTCGACGTTCGTCGCCGATCACCTCGCGCATCACGCGCGCGTGCTGGCACGATGAACCGTCTCTGACGCCACGTCGCCGCGCTCCAATGGGCGACGTGGCTGTCATTCTTCGATACGCATCCGGGGGCACGCCCGGGAAAATCACTCGCTGCCGCAAATTCGTACTCGTTCTATAGGATACCAAATCGATTCGCCGAATAATGATCGACGATTTAATCGTGGTGAAATTTGTTCGAGCGAGGCTTTGACCTGAATGGGCGACATGATTTGCGAGCTGTCGAACAACTCCCCGAACTGGGGGGTGATCAATCTGTTTGCGTGGAAACTTGTGCCCGAGCGATGGAATGGCGGCATCAAATACATCCAGGCGTTCAAGGATGCGTGGGTCATGCACAACAAGTCGCATATCGGGGCAGCAGCGGGGCGAAACCGTCTACCCCGGGAATTGCTCGCGGGCGTATGTTGGATCGAGGTCGGCGGCGACCCTGAATTCATCGATCGCGTTGCATTTGAAGTGCGTACGTTTGACTGGAGTGGTCCGCCGTTTGTCGACAGGCATCTGACGCTGACACGTCATCCAGCGATGACATCGTTCGGCCCGGTGAGCATGCAGCTTCGCACGGCAGCACAAACACTCGGAATGGATCCGTCGCAAATGTCAGCGTCGCAATTCCGGAGTTTGGCCCATTGCCTTCAACGCGATATTTTTAATATCGATGTGGTTGCGCGTCACGTGGCCCAATTGGCGAAGCGCGATGGATTCCGATATCCGTTTTTGATGGAGCAAATTCGGATAATCGGCGCTCGCTACAACCGAGGAAGTGGGTTGTCTCTCGAGCAAGTAAGACAAAATACCAGCTACGGTAACTTCATCGTTACGCATTGGCCGCGCTTTGCTCGGCTCATGCGGTAATGCATCAGGATGCAAACATGACTCGTCTCCTTCGCTTCATCATTCATGTCGCATGTGTCATCGGATTGTTCGTCGTTATCGCGATCACCGGGAACAAATATGCGTGGATGCATGAAATGGATCCGTCCGTCGCGATCGACGCGATCAAGGATGAAGCTGGCGACCCTACGCTGGTCAGCTATGCGTTGCTCATGTTCGTTGCGATCACACAGATCGTGTTGCTCGCGAGGTCCGGGGCCACGGGTGCCAAACCGTGGATCGGGTTCCTGATCCTCGCGGCCACGGGTGTGTGCGCATGGAGAACGATCGTGTAACGCTATCCGCTGGCATGCAGGTCATCATGCCCTGCGCAACAGGCTCGCGCCATACACGAGCGCCGACAGCGCGGTGATCCAGAAGCTCGTCGGCCAGTCGGTGTGATACGCGAGCACGATGCCGGCCCACGCCTCGAACAGCGCGAACAGCGCGGCGAGCAGCACGCCCGTCGACAGTCGCGTCGACACGTTCTGCGCGGCCGCCGCCGGCCCGACCAGCAGCGTGAACACGAGCAGCACGCCGACGATCTGCGTCGCCGCGGCCACCGCGAGCGCGCACACCGCGAGGAACAGCATCGACACCGTGCGCAGCGACACGCCCTTGGCTTCGGCCAGCTCGGGCTGCAGCGATGCGAACAACAGCGGCCGCGCGATCAGCGCGAGCGCGGCGAGGCTCACCGCGCCGATGCCGGCGAGCACCGCCAGCGTGTCGTGACTGACCGCGAGCACGTTGCCGAACAGCAGCGCGGTGACCTGCGTCGCGAACGACGTGTAGAAGTGCAGGAACAGCAGGCCGCAGCCGAGCGCGCCCGACAGGATCACGCCGATCGCGACGTCGCGGCCCGCGAGCCGTTCGCCGAGCGCGCCCATCCCGATCCCGGCCGCGAGCGTGAAGCCGACCATCCCCCAGATCGGCGAGATGCCGAGCAGCACCGCGCCCGTCGCGCCGGTGAAGCCGACGTGCGACAGCGCGTGGCCGGCGAAGGTCTGCCCGCGCAGCACCAGGAAATAGCCGACGATGCCCGCGAGCACCGCGACGATGCCCGACGCCGCGAAGGCGTTGATCATGAAGTCGTATTCAAACATCGTGCGAATGCCCGGGATGGGCGTGTCCGTGGTGGTGATGGCCGTGGCCGCCGCCACCGCCGTGCGAATGGCTGTCGTCGTCCTCGTGCTCGTGGTCGTGCTTCTCGATCTCGACGTCGCCCGACATCACGAAGATCTTGCCGTTCACACGCATCACGTCGATCGGCGATCCGTAGAGCCGCGACAGCACGGGCTTCGTGATCACCTCGTCGACGGTGCCGAGCGCCGCGACGCCGTTGCCGAGATAGAGCACGCGGTCGAGCGCGTTCAGCAGCGGATTCAGTTCGTGCGCGGAGAACAGCACGGTGATGCCGAGTTCGCGCTGCACGTTGCGCACGAGTTCGACGACGCCGCGCTGATGGTTCGGATCGAGGCTGATCAGCGGCTCGTCGAGCAGCAGCAGTTTCGGGTTGCCGAGCAGGCATTGCGCAAGCAGCAGGCGCTGCCGTTCGCCGCCCGACAGCTCGGACAGCGGGCGGCGCGCGAGCGACGGGCCGCCGACGAGGTCGAGCACGCGATCGACGTCGCGGCGCGTGGCCGCGTTCGTATGCGGCAGGCCCCAGCGGTGGCCGTCGGCGGCCATCGCGACGAAGTCGTAGCCGCGCATCCGGCGGTTCGCGAGGCCGCTCCTGATCTGCGGCATGTAGCCGATCGACGCGTTGCCGCGCACGACCGGCACGCCGCCGACCGACAGCGTGCCGGCCGACAGGGGAACGAGGCCGAGCACCGCGCGCATCAGCGTCGTCTTGCCCGCGCCGTTGGGCCCGAGCACGCCGACGAATTCGCCGGGCCCGATCGAGAAGCTGACGTCGCGCAGGATCGTGCGTCCGCCCAGTTCGAGCGTGACGCGATCGACGGCGAGCGCGTGAGGAGTGGCGGTCATGGCGTTACGGTCATCTATTACTTGCCGGCTGAAAGCGCATTGCCGAGCGCGTCGAGCTGGCCGATCATCCATTGCTGGAAAGTCTGGCCGGCCGGCTGCGTCTCGGTGACGCTGACGGTCGGCACGCCGCCGTCGCGCGCGATTTTCAGCATGCGCTTGGTCATCGGTTCCTCGGCCTGGCTGTTGTAGATCAGCGCGCGCACCTGCTTCTTGCGCAGATCGCCCTCGAACGCGGCGACGTCCTGCGCACTCGCCTCCGTGTCGTTCATCGTCGCGAGCTGGAAGCGCTGGTTGCGCATGTCGAGGCCGATCGCGTCCGACATATAGCCGAACACGGGCTCGGTGGCCGTCACGGGCACGCCCTTGTACTTCGCGCGCAGCGCGGCGACCTTGTCGTCGACGGGCTTCAGCGACGCGACGAACTTCCGCAGGTTCGCATCGTACTCGGCCTTGTTCGCCGGGTCGGCGCGGCCGAGCTCGGCCGCGATCGCGCGTGCGGCGGCCGGCATCGTCGCCGGGTCGTACCACAGGTGCGGGTTGTCGCCGGCCTTCTTGCCGACCAGCTCGGCGACGACGATCGTCGCGCGCTTTGCCTGCTTCGATGCGCCGAGCAGCTTGCCCATCCACGGATCGTAGTTGGCGCCGTTGTAGATCACGACCTGCGCGTGCTGGAGCGCGCGGGCCGTCTTCGGGCTCGCTTCGAACAGGTGCGGATCCTGATCGGGATTGCTGAGGATGCTCGTGACCGCGACATGGCGGCCGCCGATTTGCGACGCGACGTCGCCGTAGAAATTCTCCGCGGCGACGACGTCGACGGTCGCGGCCTGCGCGAACGAGGGCGCGGCGAACGACAGTGCGGCGACGGCGGCGGCGGCGGCCAACCAGCGGACAGGCGACAGGGCACGCCGCGACGCGCGCTTCAGGGCAATGGACATGGAACTCCTCGTTGGAAGGGCGGCGCGTACGCCGCGCGATTCGGCGTCAGCGCTGGGCGGGCTTGCGCTTGCAGTGCCCGCACAAGCCGCTCAACTCGACGACCTGGTGGTGGACTTCGAAACCGTGTGCGGGCCCGCTCGCGGACAGCTGCTTCGCGAGATCGCCGCCGGGAATCTCGACGGTGTCGCCGCACGCATCGCAGATCAGGAACTGGCCTTCGTGCGGCACGCCGATCTCGCAGCAGGCGAAGAACGCGTTCTTCGATTCGATCCGGTGGATGAAGCCGTGCTCGACGAGGAAATCCAGCGCGCGATAGACGGTCGTCGGCGGCACGCGGCCGCGCTGCGGTTCGAGTTCCGCGAGCAGGTCGTACGCGCCGATCGGGCGCTGCGCGGCCAGCACGCGTTCGTAGACCTGGCGGCGCAGCGGCGTCCACGCGAGCCCGTGCTCGGCGGCGAATGCGTCGGCCCGGGACAGCCGGGCGTCAATGGACGATGAGGTAGCCATGGCGTGAAGCAGGGCGATGAAACACAGTATCGCGATGATATAACGTATCGCCGCGCCGTGCAGCGCGAATTCCGTTTCCCCCGTTTCCCGCCTTCGCTCCGTCCCCTTCACCGTTGATTCCACCGCGCCGCACCGTGGGCCGCGCGCGTTGCCGTGCGGGGCCGGCGGGGCGGCGTCGTGCACAGCCGTGCCGCAGCGCGTCATAGAAAGCCGTCGCGTCGTCTTGACAGCGCGTATCGCGTATCCGATCATTCGATCACTAACAGAGCAATTGATCGGTCGGAGAGCGTTCGCTCACTTCGCGACCGTCGAGCAGCAGAACGAACCGGAGACAGGCAGTGAGACTGGAAGACAAGGTCGCGATCCTGACGGGCGCCGCAAGCGGCATCGGCGAGGCGGTCGCGCAACGCTATCTGGACGAGGGCGCGCGCTGCGTGCTCGTCGACCTGAAGCCGGCAGGCGGCTCGCTCGCGCGGCTGATCGAGGCGAACCCCGGCCGCGTGGTGGCGGTCACGGCCGACGTCACGCGCCGCGACGACATCGAGCGGATCGTCGCGACGGCGATCGAGCGCTTCGGCGGCGTCGACATCCTGTTCAACAACGCGGCGCTGTTCGACATGCGCCCGATCCTCGACGAATCGTGGGACGTGTTCGACCGGCTGTTCTCGGTCAACGTCAAAGGGCTGTTCTTCCTGATGCAGGCCGTCGCTCAGCGGATGGTCGAGCAGGGGCGCGGCGGCAAGATCGTCAATATGTCGTCGCAGGCCGGCCGTCGCGGCGAGGCACTCGTTTCGCACTACTGCGCGACCAAGGCCGCGGTGATCAGCTATACGCAGTCGGCCGCGCTCGCGCTCGCGCCGCACCGGATCAACGTGAACGGCATCGCGCCGGGCGTGGTCGACACGCCGATGTGGGAGCAGGTCGACGCGCTGTTCGCGCGTTACGAGAACCGGCCGCTCGGCGAGAAGAAGCGGCTCGTGGGCGAAGCCGTGCCGCTCGGCCGCATGGGCGTGCCGGGCGACCTGACGGGCGCCGCGCTGTTCCTCGCGTCGGCCGACGCCGACTACATCACCGCCCAGACGCTGAACGTCGACGGCGGCAACTGGATGAGCTGACATGCCGCCGCTCGCACGCGCAACCCAGGTGGATTCGCTGAACGCGGCCGCCGCCGCACGAGGGCACGCCTGATGGCCGAGATCGTCGTCGCCGGCGAACTGCTGGCCGAATTCGTCGCCGCCGAGCGCGGCCAGGGCTTCGATACGCCGGGCCTGTTCGCCGGACCGTTCCCGAGCGGTGCGCCCGCGATCTTCGCCGATCAGGCCGCCCGGCTCGGCGCGCGCGTCGCGTATGCGGGCTGCGTCGGCCGCGACGCGTTCGGCGACGCGATCGTCGCGCGGCTCGCCCGCGACGGCGTCGACGTCGCGCGCATCCGCCGCGTCGCACGTCCGACCGGCACCGCGTTCGTCGCGTATCGCGACGACGGCTCGCGCAGCTTCGTCTTCACGTTGTCGACCAGTGCGGCCGCGTGCGTCGATGCGTCCGACGTCGACGCCGCGATGTTCGACGGCTGCCGCTATTTCCACGTGATGGGCTCGTCGCTGACGAGCGAATCGGCGATCGCGGCGGTGCAGCGCGGGGTGATCGAGGCCGCGCGCGCCGGCGCGAAGGTGTCGTTCGATCCGAACGTGCGGCCCGAGATGCTGAGTTTTCGACCGATGCGCGCGGCACTCGACGAGATGCTCGCCGCGTGCCACCTGTTCCTGCCGAGCGAAGCCGACCTGCCGTTCTTCTGCGGGCCGCAGCCGGCCGAGCGCGCGATCGCGGGCCTGCTCGCGACGCATCCGCTGCTCGAGCGCGTCGTGCTGAAGCGCGGCGCCGAAGGCAGTATCGCGTTCGACCGCGCGAGCCGCGTCGAGGCATCGGCTTTTCCGGTCGACGAACTCGATCCGACCGGCGCCGGCGACTGCTTCGGCGGCACGCTGGTCGCGAGCCTCGTCGCGGGCGTGCCGATCGAGGTCGCGCTGCGCCGCGCGAACGCGGCCGGCGCGATCGCGGTCACGCGGCGCGGCCCGATGGAAGGCAACAGCAGCGCGGCCGAGATCGACCGTTTCCTGACCGAACGAGGTATCGCATGTCCGGCCTGACGACCGTTGCCGAGCGCACGCGCACCGCGCACGCGGACACCGTGCTGCGGATGATTTTCGACGCGAACCGCGCGGACGCGCAGCGCGGCATCTATTCGATCTGCAGCGCGCACCGGCTCGTGCTGGAGGCCGCGTGCGAAGCCGCGCGCACGGACGGCTCGCCGCTGCTGATCGAGGCGACCTGCAATCAAGTGAATCATCTCGGCGGCTATACGGGCATGACGCCGGCCGATTTTCGCCGCGACGTCGATGCGATCGCCGCGCGCTGCGGGCTCGCGCCGTCGGCGCTCGTGCTCGGCGGCGATCATCTCGGCCCGAACCCGTGGCGGCACCGCCGCGCGGCCGACGCGATGCGCGAGGCCGGTGCGATGGTCGCCGCGTATGTCGAAGCCGGATTCGAAAAGATTCACCTCGATGCGAGCATGGCGTGCGCGGACGATCCGGCGCGGCTCGACGATCGCACGATCGCCGCGCGCGCGGCCGAGCTGTGCCGCGTGGCGGAAGACGCGGCGGCGCGTGCCGGCGTCGCGCCCGTCTACGTGATCGGCACCGAGGTGCCGACGCCGGGCGGCGAAGTCAGCGGCGATGCAGGCGAGGCAAGCAACGACGCGATCGCGCAAATCGCGGTCACGCGCGGCGACAGCATCGCGGCGACGCTCGACGCGCACCGCCGCGCGTTCTCGGCGGCCGGGCTCGACGACGCGTGGACGCGCGTCGTCGCGATCGTCGCGCAGCCGGGCGTCGACTTCGACGATCGCCACGTGCTCGACTACGACAGCGCCAAGGCGGCGTCATTGGGCGCGAGTATCCTGCAGACACCGCGCCTCGTGTTCGAAGCGCATTCGACCGATTACCAGACCGAAGCCGCGCTTGCCGCGCTCGTGCGCGACCACTTCGCGGTGTTGAAGGTCGGCCCCGCGCTGACGTTCGCGCTGCGCGAGGCGCTGTTCGCGCTGACGTTCATCGAGGACGCGCTGATCGACGACGTCGCGCAACGCTCGCGGTTGCGCGAGGTGGTCGACGCGGCGATGCGCGCGCAGCCCGAGCACTGGGCGCCGTACTACCGCGGCGACGAGACCGAGCAGCGGCTCGCGCGCCAGTTCAGCTACAGCGACCGCATCCGCTATTACTGGCTGCAGCCGGCCGTCGCGGCCGCGGTCGAGCAACTGTTTTCCAACCTCGCGCGGCAGCCGGTGCCGGAGACGCTCGTCGCGCAATGGCTGCCGGACGTGTACGCGGCGTGCCGCGCGGGCGGCCTCGCAAGGGAACCGCGCGCATGGGTGCGCCATCGGATACGCGACGTGATCGCGCACTATGCGCGCGCGTGCGGCATGCAGCGGCCGGCGTGACGGGCCGCGAAGGAAACGACGCAACACCGACGACCAACCGACGATACTTCGAACAATCACAGGAGACATGCCATGCAACGAAAGATGCTCGACGCCGCCGCACGCTGCTTCGCCGGAGCCGCGCTCGCGACGGCCGCGTGCGCGGCGTCCGCCGGCACGCTGACGATCGCGACGCTGAACAACCCCGACATGATCGAGTTGAAGAAGCTGTCGCCGGCGTTCGAGAAGGCGAACCCCGACATCAAGCTGAACTGGGTGATCCTCGAGGAGAACGTGCTGCGCCAGCGCGCGACGACCGACATCACGACCGGCAGCGGCCAGTTCGACGTGATGGCGATCGGCACCTATGAAACGCCGCAGTGGGGCAAGCGCGGCTGGCTCGCGCCGATCACGGGCCTGCCGGCCGACTACGATCTCAACGACATCGTGAAGACCGCGCGCGACAGCCTGTCGTACAACGGCCAGCTCTACGCGCTGCCGTTCTACGTGGAAAGCTCGATGACGTTCTACCGCAAGGATCTGTTCGCGGCGAAGGGGCTGAAGATGCCCGACCAGCCGACCTACGACCAGATCGCCGAATTCGCGGACAAGCTCACCGACAAGTCGAAGGGCACCTACGGGATCTGCCTGCGCGGCAAGGCCGGCTGGGGCGAGAACATGGCGTACGTGTCGACGGTCGTGAACACGTTCGGCGGGCGCTGGTTCGACGAGAACTGGAACGCGCAGCTGACGTCGCCCGAATGGAAGAAGGCGATCAATTTCTACGTGAACCTGCTGAAGAAGAACGGCCCGCCGGGAGCGAGCTCGAACGGCTTCAACGAGAACCTGACGCTGACCGCGTCCGGCAAGTGCGCGATGTGGATCGACGCGACGGTCGCGGCCGGGATGCTCTACAACAAGCAGCAGTCGCAGGTGGCCGACAAGATCGGCTTCGCGGCCGCGCCGGTCGCCGCCACGCCGAAGGGCTCGCACTGGCTGTGGGCGTGGGCGCTGGCCGTGCCGAAGACGTCGAAGCAGCAGGATGCCGCGCGCAAGTTCATCGCGTGGGCGACGTCGAAGCAGTACATCGAGATGGTCGGCAAGGACGAGGGCTGGGCGTCGGTGCCGCCGGGCACGCGCACGTCGACGTATCAGCGCCCCGAGTACAAGGCCGCCGCGCCGTTCTCGGACTTCGTGCTGAAGGCGATCGAGACGGCCGACCCGAACGATCCGTCGCTGAAGAAGGTGCCGTACACGGGCGTGCAGTACGTCGGGATTCCTGAATTCCAGTCGTTCGGCACGGTGGTCGGCCAGTCGATCGCGGGTGCGGTCGCGGGCCAGATGTCGGTCGACCAGGCGCTCGCCGCCGGGCAGGCCGCCGCCGACCGCGCGGTGCGGCAGGCCGGCTACAAGAAGTAACGCGCAAGCCGTCGCACGGCTCGCATCGTGCGCCGTTGCGCACGGCGCGGGCCGGCGAAGCCGACAGGCGGGCAGGCCGTTCGCGCCCGCGCATCAACCGGAGGGACTCCGATCATGCGTCACCTGCGTCTTCCCCTGAGTCACGCGCCGTCGGTCGGCGACGCGTCGTTGCCGCCCGGCGCGCCGCGCCGTGCGCGCGGCGGCGCGAGCTGGCTCGTGTCGCCGTCCGTCGCGGTGCTGCTGCTGTGGATGTCGATTCCGCTCGCGATGACGATCTGGTATTCGTTCTCGCGCTACAACCTGCTGAACCCGGACGTGAAGGGCTTCGCCGGGCTCGACAACTACCGTTTCCTCGCGACCGATCCGTCGTTCCTGCCCGCGATCTGGCACACGCTCGTGCTGATCGGCGCGGTGCTCGCGATCACCGTGGTCGGCGGCGTGCTGATGGCCGTGCTGTTCGACCGCAAGTTCTACGGGCAGGGCGTCGCGCGCCTGCTCGCGATCGCGCCGTTCTTCGTGATGCCGACCGTCTCCGCGCTGATCTGGAAGAACATGATCCTGCATCCGGTGTACGGGCTCGTCGCGAACGCGATGCGCGCGCTCGGGATGACGCCGATCGACTGGTTCGCCGATTACCCGCTGACCGCCGTGATCATCATCGTCGCGTGGCAGTGGCTGCCGTTCGCGTTCCTGATCCTGTTCACCGCGATCCAGTCGCTCGACCAGGAGCAGAAGGAAGCCGCGCGCATCGATGGCGCCGGCCCGATCGCGATGTTCTTCTACATCACGCTGCCGCACCTGAAGCGCGCGATCGCCGTGGTCGTGATGATGGAGACGATCTTCCTGCTGTCGATCTTCGCGGAAATCTACACGACGACCGGCGGCGGCCCGGGCGACGCGACGACCAACCTGTCTTACCTGATCTACGCGCTCGGCCTGCAGCAGTTCGACGTCGGCCTCGCATCCGCGGGCGGCATCATCGCCGTCGTGGTCGCGAACGTCGTGTCGTTCTTCCTCGTGCGGATGCTCGCGCGCAACCTGAAGGGGGAATACGAAAAATGAGCGACCTGACCTTCGCAGGCCGGCGCACGCCGGCCGTATTCGACCTCGTGCGGCGCGCGCTGCCCGGCACGCTCGCGTGGCTGATCGCGCTGCTGCTGTTCTTCCCGATCTTCTGGATGGCGATCACCGCGTTCAAGACCGAGCAGCAGGCGTACGCGTCGACGCTGTTCTTCATGCCGACGCTCGACAGCTTCCGCGAGGTGTTCGCGCGCAGCAACTACTTCGCGTTCGCATGGAATTCGGTGCTGATCTCGGCCGGCGTCACGGTGATCTCGCTGCTGTTCGCGGTGCCGGCCGCGTACGCGATGGCGTTCTTCCCGAACCACCGCACGCAGAAGGTGCTGCTGTGGATGCTGTCGACGAAGATGATGCCGTCGGTCGGCGTGCTGGTGCCGATCTACCTGCTGTGGAAGAACGCCGGGCTGCTCGACACGGTGTCGGGGCTCGTGATCGTCTACACGCTGATCAACCTGCCGATCGCGGTGTGGATGACCTTCACGTACTTCAACGAGATCCCGAAGGACATCCTCGAAGCCGGGCGCATCGACGGCGCGTCGACGTGGCAGGAGATCGTCTACCTGCTGATGCCGATGGCGCTGCCGGGGCTCGCGTCCACCGCGCTGCTGCTCGTGATCCTGTCGTGGAACGAGGCGTTCTGGAGCATCAACCTGTCGAGCTCGAACGCCGCGCCGCTGACCGTGTTCATCGCGTCGTACTCGAGTCCCGAAGGGTTGTTCTGGGCGAAGCTGTCCGCGGCTTCGCTGCTCGCGGTCGCGCCGATCCTGATCGTCGGCTGGCTGTCGCAGAAGCAGCTCGTGCGGGGGCTCACGTTCGGGGCGGTCAAATGAGGGGGCCAAGCGCAGGGACGAACGTGCTGATCTGCGACTGCGACGGCGTGCTGATCGACAGCGAGGCCGTGGCCGCCGACGTGATCGTGCGCGAACTCGATGCGCGCTGGCCGGGCGTCGATGCGCGGCCGGCCGTGATGCCGCTGCTCGGGCTGCGCATCGAGCGCGTGCTGGCGGGCGCGAGCGAAGCGGTGGGGCGCACGCTGTCGGCCGACGACGTCGACGCGATCCGCCGCGCGGTCGAGGCGGCGGCCGTCAACGCGCCGATGGTCGACGGCATCGACGCGGCGCTTGCAGCGATCGAGCTGACGACCGCCTGCGCGAGCAACAGCTATCGCGCGTACGTCGAATCGGCGCTCGCGCGCACCGGTCTCGCGCGCTTTTTCGGCGACCGGTTGTTCTGCGCGGATTCGGTCGCACGGCCGAAGCCGGCGCCGGACGTGTATCTGGCGGCCGCGCGCACGCTCGGCGCGGCGCCCGCGAACTGCCTCGTCGTCGAGGACAGCGTGACCGGCATCACCGCCGCGGCCGCGGCCGGCATGACCGTGCTCGGCTTCGTCGGCGGCGGGCACGCGTCGGCCGCGCAGATCGACGCGTTGCGCGGCATCGGCGCGCGTCACGTATTCGACGACATGCACGAGCTGCCCGGCTACGTCGCGCGCTGGCAGGCGACGGGCGCGGTGCTGCCGAACTAGCAACGATCAAGCGCCGCCGATCAGGCGGCGCATCACGAACGAACGGAGACAGATCATGGCAAGCGTGCTCCTGCGCAACATCGCGAAGCGCTACGACGACACCGAAGTGCTGCGCAACGTGAACCTCGACATCGCCGACGGCGAATTCGTCGTATTCGTCGGGCCGAGCGGCTGCGGCAAATCCACGCTGATGCGGATGATCGCCGGCCTGGAAGACATTTCGAACGGCGACCTGCTGATCGACGGCGCGAAGGTCAACGACGTGCCGAGCGCGAAGCGCGGCATCGCGATGGTGTTCCAGTCGTATGCGCTGTACCCGCACATGACGCTGTACGACAACATGGCGTTCGGCCTCAAGCTCGCGGGCGCGAAGAAGCCCGAGATCGACCAGGCCGTGAAGCAGGCCGCCAGGATCCTGCACATCGATCACCTGCTCGACCGCAAGCCGAAACAGCTGTCCGGCGGCCAGCGGCAGCGCGTCGCGATCGGCCGCGCGATCACGCGCAAGCCGAAGGTGTTCCTGTTCGACGAACCGCTGTCGAACCTCGACGCCGCGCTGCGCGTGAAGATGCGGCTGGAATTCGCGCGGCTGCACGACGAGCTGAAGACGACGATGATCTACGTGACGCACGACCAGGTCGAGGCGATGACGCTCGCCGACAAGATCGTCGTGCTGTCGGGCGGCGCGGTGCAGCAGGTCGGCACGCCGAACGCGCTGTATCACGCGCCGGCGAACCAGTTCGTCGCGGGCTTCATCGGCTCGCCGAAGATGAACTTCCTGAAGGGCACGGTCGAATCGGCCGATGCGGGCGGCGTGCTCGTGCGGTTCGACAGCGGCGAGACGCAGCGCGTCGCGGTCGAAGCCGCAGGGCTGCAACGCGGCGCCGCGGTGACCGTCGGCGTGCGGCCCGAGCACCTGCTGGTCGATGCAGCGGCGGACGGCGTCGCCGCGCGGACGATGGCCGTCGAGTCGCTCGGCGACGCCGCGTATCTGTATGCGGAGTCGGCCATCGCGCCGGACGGGCTGATCGCGCGGATTCCGCCGCTCGACACGTACCGCACCGGCGACGTGCTGCGCGTGCATGCGCAGGCCGAACATTGCCACCTGTTCGACGAGCACGGGCAGGCGTTCCGCCGATTGAGCGTGCACGCGAAGGCTGCGTGACGGGGTAGGGGCGGGCGGCGGTCGATTGCCGCCTGCGCAGAGCGTTTTCCCGAAGCGGTGACGGGCACGTGCAGGCCGATTGCGCGGACGTTCGCCGGCGCCGGCCAAGGGGAGAGAAGGTCGCCCGCTGCACGCCTTCTCAGGCCGTACTCATGCGCCGAGCGCGGCGCGCGCGCAGGTTTCGTCGGTGACGAGCCCCGACAGCCAGCCGCCGCGCAGCGCGGCAATCACCGCGTCGTGTTTCTTCGGGCCGCCCGCGAACGCGATCGTCGGCAGCTTCGGCGGCGTGGCGAGCGCGACGCTCGTCACGCGCGCGCTCGTCGACACGGTGATCTGCGTGCCCTGCGCGTCGATCGGCACGCCGAGCAGTTCGGCCACCGCGCCGAGCGCGGTCATCTCGTCGCGCTCCTGTTCGGTGATGAAGCCGTCTTCGTAGAGCGGGCAGTGCAGGCCGATGTTGCCGATCCCGACGAACGCGACGTCGGCCTCGCCTGACAGCGCCTCGACGATCCGGTACAGCCGGTGATTGCACCACTGCGCGCGCTCGGCGTCGCTGTCGGCGAACAGCGGCGCGGGCAGCAGGAAATGCTTGCTGCCGGTTTTCTCGGAGATGTACTGCGCGACGTCGTAGCGGTTCGACGAGCCGTCGGCCGCGATCGCGCCGACCATCGACACGAGCCGATGCTGCGGGCGCTCGATCTGCGCGATCTGCGCGACCGCGGCCTTCAGCGTGCGGCCGCTGCTGACCGCGATCACCATCGGCCGCGTTTCGTTCAGGTAGCGCTCCATCACCTGCGCGCCGGCGACCGCGAGCTTGCGGTCGATCGCGTCGGGCGCGTCGGCGTCGACGGGCACGACTTCGCACATCGCGAGGCCGTAGCGTTTCGACAGTTGCGCGCCGAGATCGAGACAGTCGGCCAGCTGATGGTCGACGCGCACACGGATCAGATTCTTCTCGACCGCGAACGCGACGAGGCGCTGCGCGACGGGGCGCGACACCTGCAGCTTTTCGGCGATTTCGTTCTGCGTGTCGCCCGCGACGTAATAGAGCCACGCGGCGCGCGTGGCGAGATCGAGTTTTTCTGAGGACTTGGACACGATAACGATTCGGTTCGGATCTGGGGGCCGCCCCGCGGACCGGCCGGCGGGCCGCATGACGGCATCCACTGTACCGCAGTCGCGCGCACGTCCGGCCGCCGCGCGCGCGAGCGCGGCGCCTACGCGAGCCGTGCGCGCGACGGTTCGTACAACGGCCGCACGTGACGGTACAGCGCGCGGAACGCATCGAGGCGTTCGCGCAGCCGCGCATGGCGGGCGGCGTCCGGTGCGTATTCGGCGCGCACCGGCGGCTTGGTCAGCACCGCATGCGGATCGCCGCCGACGGCGAGCCAGCCGAGCCGCGCCGCGCCGAGCGCCGCGCCCGTTTCGCCGCCGCCGATCTGGCGCGTGCGCACGTTCAGCGCGTCCGCGATCAGTTGCGCCCAGAACGCGCTGCGCGCGCCGCCGCCGATCAGCGACAACTGGTCGGTTTCGACGCCGGCCGCATGCAGCGCGTCGAGGCCGTCGGCGAGGCCGAGCGTCACGCCTTCGAGCACCGCATAGCCGAGGTGTGCGCGCTCGGTCGCGTGCGTCATCCCGAAGAACGCGCCCTGCGCGTACGGATCGTTGTGCGGCGTGCGCTCGCCCGACAGGTAGGGCAGGAACAGCGGCGCTGCCGCGAGCGCGTCGGCGTCGAGCGCCGCGACTTCGGCGAGCAGCGCGGGCTCGTCGGTGCCGGTCAGCTTGCAGACCCAGCGCAGGCAGCTCGCGGCCGACAGCACGACGCTCATCAGTTGCCAGCGATCGGGAATCGCATGGCAGAACGCATGCACGGCCGATGCGGGATTCGGCATGAAGCGGTCGCCGACTACGCTCAGCACCCCGGACGTGCCGAGCGACACGAAGCCGTCGCCCGCATGGATCGCACCGATGCCGAGTGCGCTCGTCGCGTTGTCGCCGCCGCCGCCCGCGACCACGACGGCCTCCGACAGCCCGAGCTCGCGTGCGATGTCCGCGCGCAGCGTGCCGGACGGCGCGTTGCCCTCGACGATGCGCGGCATCTGCTCGCGCGTCATCCCGCACGCGGCGAGCAGTGCGTCGGACCAGTCGCGGCGTGCAACGTCGAGCCATAGCGTGCCGGCGGCGTCCGACGGGTCCGACACCTTCGCGCCGGTCAGCCGGAATCGCAGGTAGTCCTTCGGCATCAGCACGCACGCGGTCGCCGCGAACACGTCGGGCTCGTGCTTCGCGACCCACAGCAGTTTCGGCGCGGTGAAGCCGGGCATCGCGAGGTTGCCGGCCAGCGCGTGGAGATCGGGCGCGCGTTCGGTGAGCAGCGCGCATTCGTCGGCGCTGCGCATGTCGTTCCACAGGATCGCGGGGCGCAGCACGCGATCGTCGCGGCCGAGCAGCACCGCGCCGTGCATCTGACCCGACAGGCCGATGCCGCGCACCTGCGCGAACGCCTGGGAGTGCCGTTCGCGCAGTGCCGCGAGCGCGGCGAGCGTGCCTTGCCACCAGTCGTCCGGATGCTGTTCGGCCCAGCGCGGATGCGGCCGCGACACCGTGAACGGCGAGCCGGCGGTGCCGACGACCGCGCCGTCCGGGGCGAGCAGCAGCACCTTCACTTCCGAGGTGCCGAGGTCGATGCCGAGATACATGAGCGATCCGTTCCGTCAGAGAGGAGTCGCTACTTTAGTCGCGCGGCCGGGCACCTGCCAAGGCTGGTTCGCCCGGATGCACGCTCGTGCGTGGCGGCCGCCGCGCGTCAGCGCTGCGCGAGCCATCCGTCGACGCGCCAAAGCCCGCCGCGCAACGCCTCGAACAGCGCCGCGTTGCCGGCCAGCGACCCCCACAGCGGGCGGCTCGCGCACAGCGCGACGACCGGGTCGTCGGCTTCGACGATCGCACGCGCGGCGCTTTCGTCCATCACGCCGTCCTGGTACGCATACGGCAGCGTGCCGCGCGCCCAGCGTTGGAGAAAGCGCAGGAACAGCGCGGGCAGCACGGCGGTGGCGACCGGCGCGGCGCCGCGCGCGAACGATTCGACGAGCGTCGGCGCGATGAAGCCGGGGATCTTCGAGAAGCCGTCGGCCGCGACGCGCTGGTTCGTGTCGAGCACGTACTGGTTGCCGAAGCGCTCGAGCACGACGTCGCGGTAGCGCGCGAGATCGAGCGGGCTCGGCGTCAGGCACGGGATCACGTCCTGCGTCACATAGTCGTGCGCGAAGCGGCGGATCGCGGCGTCGTGCGTGCCTTCGTGGATATACGTAAGCCCCGCCAGCGTGCCGGCCCATGCAATGCAGCTGTGCGTCGCGTTGAGGATGCGGATCTTCGCTTCCTCGTACGGATGGACGTCGTCGACGAGTTCCGCGCCGGCCAGTTCCCAGCGCGGCCGGCCGGCCGCGAAGCGGTCCTCGATCACCCACTGGATGAACGCTTCGCCCATCACCGGGCATGCGTCGTCGATGCCGGTGGCCGCGCGCACGCGCTCGCGCACGTCGTCGGTCGGGCGCGGCGTGATGCGGTCGACCATCGCGCTGGGCGTCGCGACGTTCGCATCGAACCACGCGATGAGATCCGTTTCGCCGCGCCGTTCGAGGAATTCGCGCATCCCCGCGCGAAAGCGTGCGCCGTTGTTGCGCAGGTTGTCGCAGCTTTGCAGCGTGAGCGGGCCCGCGCCGCGCTTCACGCGTTCGGCGAGCAGCGCCGCGAGCGCACCGTACAGGGTCGTGCGCGCGCCCTGCAGGTCGGCTGCGAGATCGGCGTTCGCCAGGTCGAGCCGGTTGTGTTCGTCGAGGTAGTAGCCGCCTTCGGTGACGGTGAACGACACGATCCGGCAGGCCGGATCGGCGCCGGCGTCGATCAGCGCGGCGAGATCGATCGACCACGGCAGCACGCGCGTGATCGAACGGACCGTCTCGTAGGCGCGCTCGCCTTGCGGCGTGACGGTTTCGAGTGTGTACGCGCCATGTTGCGCGGCGAGCGCGTCCATCGTCGCGCGCATGTCGTCGCGGATGTTGCCGACGGTCAGCGACCAGCGTTCGTCGGCCGGCACGGCCGCGTTCACGCGATGCAGATACCACGCCTGATGCGCGCGGTGAAACGAGCCCGCGCCGATGTGCAGCAGCACGGGCGTGCGGGCGGAGGGCGATTCACTCATCCGGTGTCTCCTTTTCCTGCCTGTCTATCCTGCCGAATACGATCATTTGCTCTTTGTGTGAGCGAATGATCGTATTCGGGCGAGCGAAAGTCAAGGCGGGGAAATGGCATTTCGATGGTGCGCTGCGGCGGTGCGCGGGCAGGGCAGGCGCGACGGAGCGGGCGGAAAAGCGTCAGCGCCCTTCGCGCGTGAGTGCGACGAGTTCGTCGAGCAGCTTGCCGGCCGGCCCCGGCAGGATCCCGTGGCGGCGCCGGAAGGCGGTGAGCGTGCGCACCGCGACCACTTCGCGCACGGGCAGCGTGTCGATCGTGCCGGCGCGCTGCTCGGCGCCAACCATTGGCTCGGCCATCCAGCTCAGGAAGCCCGCGTGCGCGACTAGGCTCTTCAGCGTCGTGACCGAGCGCGTCTCGACCGCGATGTCGGGCAGCGCGAGCCCGTGCGCGTCGAAGGTCGCGCGCATGTGGTCGAACGGCGCGGTGCCGCGCGGCGGAAGCGCCCAGCGTGCGTGCAGCGTATCGGCGAGCGTCGGCGCACGGCCGAGCGCGCGCAGCGGATGGTGCGGCGCCGCAACGATATGGCTGCGATCTTCCCAGCGGCATTCGGGGATCGCGACGATCTCGTCGGTATCGGGCCCGTGCGCGGACAGCGCGAGGTCGATCTCGTGTTTGTTCAGCCCTTCCGCGAGCCGGTCCCACACGCCTTCGAGGATCTCGACGCGCAGGTTCGGCCAGCGGTCGAGCACGCGGCCGACCGCGACCGGCAGCACGAGGCTCGCGATGCTGCCCACCGTGCCGACCTTGATCGTGCCCTTCGCGAACCCGCGCATCGCGTCGAGCTCCTCGCGCGCATGCTCGGCCTCGTGCTGCAGCAGCGTCGCGTGCGGCAGCAGCGCTTCGCCGAATGCGGTGAGCTGCACCCCCTTCGAATGGCGCTCGAACAACGGCGCGCCGACCTGCTCCTCGAGCCGCTTCAGGATCCGGCTCAGCGCCGGCTGCGTGACGTGCAGCGCGTCGGCCGCGCGGCCGAGGCTGCCGCACGCGACGATCGTCGTGAACGCGCGCAGTTGTCGGAGATCGAAAGTCATGCCGGAGCGTAATGGCTTTTTGCAGAAAATACAGTATCGGTGAATGGCTTGCGCTTCGATACTGTGGAAACCGCCAAGCCATCGAGGAGCGCCGAGCATGTCCGGTCACCCGCCCCCTTCCGCCGCATCGATCACCGTTCGCGATGCGGTCATCGACTTGCTCCGCCAGTTCGGCATCGACCGCGTGTTCGGCAATCCCGGCTCGACCGAGCTGCCGATGTTCCGCGACTTCCCCGACGATTTCCGCTACGTGCTCGGCCTGCACGAAGCCGTCGTGGTCGGAATGGCCGACGGCCATGCGCAGGCCACCGGCAATGCGGCGGTCGTCAATCTGCATTCGGCGGCGGGCGTCGGCAACGCGATGGGCAATCTCTTTACCGCGTTCAAGAACCGCACGCCGCTGATCGTCACCGCGGGCCAGCAGGCGCGCGCGATTCTGCCGTTCGATCCGTTCCTCGGCGCGACGCAGGCCGCCGAGCTGCCGAAGCCTTACGTGAAATGGAGCATCGAGCCCGCTCGCGCGCAGGACGTGCCGGCCGCGATCGCGCGTGCGTACCGCATCGCGATGCAGGAGCCCCGCGGCCCCGTGTTCGTGTCGATTCCGGTCGACGACTGGGACCAGCCGGCCGAGCGGCTGCCGCGGCGCGACGTCAGCAGCATCGTGCGGCCCGATCCCGACGCGCTCGCGCGGCTCGGCGACGCGCTCGACGCCGCGCGGCGCCCCGCATTCGTGGTCGGCGCGGCCGTCGATCGCGCGGGCGCGTGGGACGAGGCCGTGCGTCTGGCCGAGCGGCACCGTGCGCGCGTGTACGTCGCGCCGATGTCGGGGCGCTGCAGCTTCCCCGAGGACCATCCGCTGTTCGCCGGCTTCCTGCCCGCGATCCGCGAGAAGATCGTCGAGCGGCTCGACGGGCACGATCTCGTATTCGCGTTCGGCGCGCCCGCGTTCACCTATCACATCGAAGGCTTCGGCCCGCACGTGCCGCCGGGTGCGACGCTCTTGCAGCTCGTCGACGATCCGGGCATTGCCGCCTGGACGCCGTTGGGCGATGCGGTCGTCGGCAATCTGCGGCTCGCCGCGCGCGACCTGCTGGCGCGGCCCGCGCCGCCCGAGCGGCCGATGCCCGCGCCGCGCCCGCCGCACGTACGTGTCGACCCGCCCGCCGCCGGCGAGCGCATGTCGGTCGCGTTCGCGCTGCAGACGCTCGCCGACGTGCGCGACGCGCACGACATCGTCGTCGAGGAGGCGCCGAGCGCGCGGTCGGTGATGCAGGAGCATCTGCCGTTCACGCGCAGCGGCACGTTCTACACGATGGACAGCGGCGGCCTGGGCTACGGGATGCCGGCCGCCGTCGGCGTCGCGCTCGCGCGGCCCGGCCGGCGTGTGATCGGGCTGATCGGCGACGGCTCGAGCCTGTATTCGATCCAGGCGCTGTGGAGCGCCGCGCAGCTGAAACTGCCGATCACGTTCGTGATCCTGAACAACCGGCGTTACGCGGCGCTGCAGGATTTCGCGCCCGTGTTCGGCTTCGGCCCCGGCGACCCGGTGCAGGGCACCGATCTGCCCGACCTGGATTTCGTCGCGCTCGCGCAAGGGATGGGTTGCCGCGGCGTGCGCGTCGCCGATGCCGGCCGCCTGCGCGACACGCTGACCGACGCGCTGCGGGCCGCGACGCCGGTCGTCGTCGAAGTCGAGATTGCCTGACGCGCCGCGCGCGTCTTTCCGGAGATTCCATGCAAACCGTAGCGATGCTGATCGGCGGCGAACGCCGCCACTCGTCCGGCGGCGCGACCTTCGTGCGCCGCAACCCGCTCGACGGCGAAATCGCGTCGGTCGCGCCCGCGGGCACCGTCGACGATGCGCGCGCGGCGGCCGATGCGGCCGCCCGTGCGTTTCCCGAATGGGCCGCGCTCGGCCCCGGCGCGCGACGCGCCTTGCTGCTGAAGGCGGCCGCCGCGCTCGAAGCGAAACACGAGCAGTTCGTCGCCGCGATGGCGGCCGAAACGGGTGCATCCGCGCTGTGGGCCGGCTTCAACGTGCGGCTTGCGGCGAGCGGGCTCGTCGAGGCCGCGTCGCTGACCACGCAGGTCGGCGGCGAGCTGATCCCGTCCGACGTGCCCGGCTCGCTCGCGATGGGCGTGCGGCAGCCGGCCGGCGTCGTGCTTGGCATCGCGCCGTGGAATGCGCCGGTGATCCTCGCGACGCGCGCGCTCGCGCTGCCGCTCGCATGCGGCAACACGATCGTGCTGAAAGGATCGGAACTGTGCCCCGTCACGCACGGGCTCGTCGTGGAGGCGCTGCAGGAGGCCGGGCTGCCGCCGGGCGTCGTCAACTTCGTGACGAACGCGCCCGACGATGCGGGCGCCGTCGTCGATGCATTGATCGCGCATCCGGCCGTGCGCCGCGTGAATTTCACCGGCTCGACGCGGGTCGGGCGGATCGTCGCCGAAGCGTGCGCGCGTCACCTGAAGCCGTCGGTGCTGGAACTCGGCGGCAAGGCGCCGTTCGTCGTGCTCGACGACGCCGATCTCGACGCGGCGGTCGCCGCGGCCGCATTCGGCGCATTCGCGAATTCCGGGCAGATCTGCATGTCGACCGAGCGCATCGTCGTCGATGCGTCGATCGCCGACGCGTTCGTCGCGAAGCTCGTCGACAAGGCCGCATCGCTGCCGCTGGGCGACCCGCGCAACGGGCCCGTCGTGCTCGGTTCGCTGATCGACGCGAAGGCCGTCGAGCGCTGCAACGCGCTGATCGACGATGCGCTCGCGCACGGCGCGACGCTGCTGTGCGGCGGCAAGGCCGACAGCACGCTGTTTCCCGCCACGCTGCTCGACCACGTGACGCCGGCGATGCGCCTCTACGCGGAAGAATCGTTCGGCCCGGTGAAGGGCATCGTGCGCGTCGACGGCGAGGAGGCCGCGATCCGCTGCGCGAACGACAACGCGTTCGGGCTGGCGTCGGCCGTGTTCAGCCGCGACGTCGCGCGGGCGCTGCGTGTCGCCGCGCGTATCGAATCGGGCATCTGTCACGTGAACGGCCCGACCGTGCACGACGAGGCGCAGATGCCGTTCGGCGGCGTGAAGGACAGCGGCTTCGGCCACTTCGGCGGCCACGCCGGCATCGCCGCGTTCACCGACCTGCGCTGGATCACCGTGCAGACGGCGCCGCGCCACTATCCGTTCTGACGAGGCCGCCGACGATGAGAATCGCGATTCTGGGAGCGGGCGCGATGGGCTCGCTGTTCGGCGGGCGGCTCGCCGAAAGCGGCGAAGCCGTCACGCTGATCGACGTGAACGATACGCATCTCGATGCAATCCGTCGCGACGGGCTGCGCATCGACGACGATCGCGGCGAACGGCGCATTCGCACGCTGCAGGCCGTGCGGCCGGAAGCCGCGAATGCGCATGCGGCCGCCGCGCCCGACACACCGTTCGACCTGCTGATCGTTTTCACGAAATCGCTGCACACGCGGGCGGCGCTCGACGGCGTGCGCGCGCTGCTGACGCCGGGCACGTTCGTGCTGACGCTGCAGAACGGGCTCGGCAACGTCGAGACGCTGAATGCGTTCGTGCCGCTCGAGCGCATCCTGGTCGGCGTGACGACGTGGCCGGCCGATGCGGCCGGACCCGCGCACGTGCGCTCGCACGGCGCCGGCACGATCCGCATGATGACGGCCGACGGCGCGGCGCGCCCGTTCGCGACGGCCGTGGCCGACGCGCTGTCGCGCGCGGGGCTCGCGTGCACGCTCGATGCCGACGTATGGGCCGCGATCTGGGAGAAGGTCGCGTTCAATGCGGCGCTCAACACGCTGTGCGCGGCGACGGGCTGCACCGTCGACCAGCTCGGCCATCATCACGACGGTCCGCGGCTCGCGCTGGCGATCGCGGCCGAGACCGCCGCCGTCGCGCGCGCGAAGGGCATCGCGGTCGACGGCGAACGCATCGCGCGCAACGTCGAGCATGCGATCCGCGAACATCGCGGCCATCGCCCGTCGATGCTGCAGGACGTGCTCGCGGGCCGCCGCACCGAGATCGACGCGATCAACGGCAAGGTCGTCGCGGCCGCGCGCGAAGCGGGTGTCGCGGCGCCGCATGCCGAGACGCTGCTCGCGCTCGTCCGGCTGATCGACGCACGGACGCACTGAGCAACAGGCCGGCGGCCGGCTGGCGCCGCGTGACGATACGGATGCCGCGCACGCGAGGCGATGGCGTCGGATCGTGAAGGGTCGGACAGGACGCCGGCGCCGATGCATGGGCGCCGGCCGACTGCGCACCACGAGATCCGGGCACGCGTGTGCGCCAGCCCGGACAACAGGAGACGCCATGAAAGCCATCGAATACCCTCGTCTTGCCGCGCGCCGTTCGCGCACGTCGACGCCCGCGTGCGGCGCCCGGGAGGTCGCATGAGCACGCGCGACGCACTGGATGGACGGCTCCCGCCGTCGGTCGACATCGGCACGACGCTCGACGACGGCCCGTTCACGCCGATGCAGCGCGTCGTCGTGCTGCTCGCCGCGCTCGCGATCGTGCTCGACGGCTTCGACGGGCAGCTGATCGGATTCGCGATTCCCGTGCTGATCCGCGAGTGGGGCATCACGCGCGGCGCGTTCGCGCCGGCCGTCGCGGCGGGGCTGGTCGGGATGGGTATCGGCAGCGCGTGCGCGGGGATCGTCGCGGACCGCTTCGGGCGCCGCCAGGCCGTGATCGGCAGCGTGTTCCTGTTCGGCATCGCGACCTGCGCGATCGGCTTCGCACCCGACGTCGCGACGATCGCGATGCTGCGCTTCTGCGCGGGGCTCGGGATCGGCGGCGCGCTGCCGACGGCCACGACGATGACCGCCGAATACACGCCCGCGCGCCGCCGCACGATGATGGTGACCGCGACGATCGTCTGCGTGCCGCTCGGCGGGATGCTGGCCGGCCTGTTCGCGCACGAGGTGCTGCCGCGCTACGGCTGGCGCGGGCTGTTCTTCGCGGGCGGTGCGTTGCCGCTCGTGCTCGGCTTCGTGCTCGTGCGCGCACTGCCCGAATCGCCGCGCTATCTCGCGCGGCGCCCCGCACGCTGGCCGGAACTCGGCGCGCTGCTCGCGCGGATGCAGCGGCCGGTCGCGCCGGGTACCGTGTTCACCGATACGAAGGACGCCCGCGCGCCCGGCGGCCGCGGCGGCTTCGGCACGCTGTTCGCGAGCGGCCACGCGCGCGACACGATCGCGCTGTGGTGCGCGTTCTTCATGTGCCTGCTCGCCGTGTACGCGGCGTTCAGCTGGCTGCCGACGATGCTCGCGGCGAGCGGATTGAGCGTGTCGGTCGCGGGCTCGGGACTCACCGCGTACAACCTCGGCGGCGTGATCGGCGCGCTGCTGTGCGCATGGGCGATCGCGCATGCGGGGTCGCGCTGGCCGCTCGCGCTGTGCAGCATCGGCGGCGCGGCGAGCGCGGTGTGGCTGATGGGCGTCGATGCGAGCCGCCATACGGGCTGGCTGATCGTCGGGCTCGGCCTGCACGGGCTGTTCGTCAATGCAGTGCAGTCGACGATGTATGCGCTGTGTGCGTACATCTACCCCACGGCCGTGCGCGCGACCGGCACCGCGAGTGCGCTCGCGTTCGGCCGGCTCGGCGCGATCCTCAGCGCGTTCGCGGGCGCGATCGTGATCACGGCGGGCGGCGCGGGTGCGTACCTGACGATGCTGGCCGTCGCGATGGGCGTGGTATGCGTCGCGCTGCTCGCGGTGCGGCGGCACATTCCGCGGCTGTCGCGCGCGCATGCGCCGCCGCGCGAAGGGGAGGAACTCGCTCGCACGCCGTCGTGACTGCGGCCGCGTGACGGGCGTTACAGCGTGGTGCGCACGTGCCAGAGTTCGGGGAACAGCACGACGTCGAGCATCTTGCGCAGATACGGCGCGCCGCTGGTGCCGCCGGTGCCCTGCTTGAAGCCGATGATGCGTTCCACCGTGGTCACGTGACGGAAGCGCCACTGGCGAAACGCATCCTCGAGATCGACCAGTTCCTCGGCCATCTCGTACAGCTCCCAGTGCTGCTGCGGATGACGATAGACCTCGAGCCACGCGGCTTCGACCGTTTCGTCGTGACGCGTCGGCTGCGTCCAGTCGCGATCGAGCCGCCCGGGCGCGATCGCGAACCCGCGCCGTGCGAGCAGGCGCACGACCTCGTCGTAGAACGACGGCGCCTCGAGCGTCGCGCGCACCTGTTCGAGGATGTCGGGCCGGTGCGCATGCGGCTGCAGCATCTGCGCGTTCTTGTTGCCGAGCAGGAATTCGAGCTGGCGATACTGGTACGACTGGAAGCCCGACGACTGGCCGAGATACGGCCGCATCGCCGAATATTCGGACGGCGTCATCGTCGACAGCACGTTCCACGCCTGCACCAGTTGCTCGAGGATGCGCGACACGCGCGCGAGCATCTTGAACGCGGGCGGTAGCGCGTCGGTGCGCACCGCGTCGAGCGCGCCGCGCAGCTCGAACAGCGCGAGTTTCATCCACAGCTCGCTCGTCTGATGCTGGATGATGAACAGCATCTCGTTGTGATCGGGCGACAGCGGATGCTGCGCATCGAGGATCGAATTCAGCGACAGGTAGTCGCCGTAGCTCATCGACTTCGAGAAATCGAGCTGCGCGTCGTGCCAGCCGCCTTCAGCGGCTTCGCCCGGCACGTGCGACGCTTCGTGCGCGGCTTGCGCCGGCTGGGCGGCGCGTGCGCCCGAGAACGGGCAGCCTGCCGGCGCGTCGCCGCCAGGGGGCTGCATATGACCAGAATTCACGACTTTCTCCAGATTTGAATGACGAACGCGCGGCGTGCGCTGCGCATGCAACCGCGGCGCGCCGCGCAAAAACGGTCAGGTCACCGCACCGCGTTCGGCGAACTCGGGCGCCTTCCACGCGTCGGTGGCGAGGATGTCGCGCAGCGTCTCGACCGCATCCCATACGTCGGCGAAGCGCGTATAGAGCGGCGTGAAGCCGAAGCGCAGCACGTACGGCTCGCGGTAGTCGCCGATCACGCCGCGCGCGATCAGCGCCTGCATCACTTCGTAGCCGTGCGGATGCTCGAAGCTCGCCTGCGAGCCGCGCTGGTGATGCGCGCGCGGCGTGACGAGCTTCAGCGACAGGCCGGCGCAGCGCGCTTCGACGAGCGCGATGAACGCGTCGGTCAGCGCGAGCGACTTGCGGCGGATCGTCTGCATGTCGGTCTGCAGGAACACGTCGAGGCCGCATTCGACCATCGACATCGACACGATCGGCTGCGTGCCGCACAGAAAGCGCGCGATGCCCGGATCGGGCGCGAAGCCCGGCTGCATCGCGAACGGCGCGCGGTGGCCCCACCAGCCCGACAGCGGCTGCGAGAAATGCGCGAGATGGCGCTGCGGCACCCACACGAACGCGGGCGAGCCGGGGCCGCCGTTCAGGTACTTGTACGTGCAGCCGACCGCGCCGTCCGCCCGTGCGCCGTTCAGGTCGACCGGCACCGCGCCGGCCGAGTGCGCGAGATCCCACAGCATCAGCGCGCCCGCGTCGTGCACGAGCTGCGTGACGGCCGGCATGTCGTGCATGTAGCCGGTGCGGTAGTTCACGTGCGTGATCATCGCGACGGCCGTGTCCGCGCCGAGCGCGCCGGGCAGGTCGGCCGGATCGTCGATCAGGCGCAGTTCGTAGTCGCCGCCGAGCTGCTCGATCAAGCCCTGCGCGATGTACAGGTCGGTCGGGAAGTTCGAGCGCTCCGACACGATCACGCGGCGCTCGGGCGCACGCTCGGCCTGGTGGCGCAGCATCGCCGACAGCAGCTTGAACAGGTTGATCGAGATGGTGTCGGTGACGACCGTCTCGCCGGGCGCGCCGCCGATCAGCGTCGCGAGTTTGTCGCCGAGGCGGCGCGGCAGCGCAAACCAGCCGGCCGTGTTCCAGCTGCGGATCAGGCCTTCGCCCCATTCGGCGCCGATCACCTGCTGCGCGCGGGCAGCCGAGGCGCGCGGTTGCGCGCCGAGCGAGTTGCCGTCGAGGTAGATCACGCCGTCGGGCAGCGAGAACTGCTCGCGCAGCGGGGCCAGCGGGTCGTCGCGGTCGAGCGCGAGCGCGTCTTCACGGGTCTTGATCATCATGATGTGGGGTCGTAGGTCGGGTAATCAGGAAGCCTGCGCGGGCAGGGCGCGCAGCACCGCGCGCACGGGGCTCGCGTCGAGCGTCGCGAATTTCAGCGGCAGCGCGATCAGTTCGTAGTCGCCGGCCGGCACGTCGTCGAGCACGATCCCTTCGAGGATCGCCATCCGGTGCGCGCGCACGCGGTGATGCGCATCCATCGTCTTCGATTCCTGCGGGTCGAGCGACGGTGTGTCGATGCCGATCAGCTTCACGCCGTGCGCGGCGAGCAGGTCGACGGTGTCGGGCGCGACCGCACAGAAATGGCTGTCCCATTGCTCGACGCTGGCACGCTCGTACGTGCGCAGCAGCACGCGCGGCGGCACGCCGTCGAGCGCCGCGGCGACGTCGGCCGGCCGCACGACCGGCGATGCGCCGATGCAATGGATCACGCGGCACGGGCCGAGATAGGTGTCGAGCGATACCGCGCCGATCGGTGCGCCGTCGGCGTCGTAGTGCAGCGGCGCGTCGCAGTGCGCGCCCGTGTGCGGCGACAGCGTCAGGCGCGCGACGTTGACCGGCGAACCGGCCTCCATCCGCCACACGCGTTCGACGGAAACCGGCGTATCGCCCGGCCACACGGGGGTGGCGGGGCTGACAGGCGGCGAGATGTCCCAGAGTATGTCCATGGCATGACGAATCGGTGAGTCGATCCTTCGAATGATAGGTGGACGCTCGCAGCAAGTGCTTGCGAAATAAACATGGACAATCCGCCGGATTGGCAGATAATTCGAATCAGAGGGAAAACGGGGACCATAAATGCACGCGATCACGCTCGATGCCACCGACTGCCGGATCCTGGCGGTATTGCAGGAGGAGGGCAGAATCAGCAATCTCGACCTGGCCGAACGCATCTCGCTTTCGCCATCCGCCTGCCTGCGCCGCATGCGCCTGCTCGAGGAGCAGGGCGTGATCGAGCACTATCGCGCGTGCCTGAGCCGCGAGAAGCTCGGCTTCGAGCTCGAGGCGTTCGTGCAGGTGTCGATGCGCAACGAAGAGAATCAATGGCACGAGCGCTTCGCGGAAGCGCTGCGCGAATGGCCGGAGGTGGTCGGCGCGTTCGTCGTGACGGGCGAGAGCCACTATCTGTTGCGCGTGCTCGCGCACAACCTCAAGCACTATTCGGATTTCGTGCTGAACCGCCTCTACAAGGCGCCCGGCGTGATGGACATCCGTTCGAACATCGTGCTGCAGACGCTGAAGGACGAAGCCGGCGCGCCGGTCGGCCTGGCGCGCACGGGGGCGATCAAAGCGGTGTGAGGCCGTGGAAGCCGCCGCCGTGGAACACGAGCGGCGGTGCCGTTTCCGATATGGCGCGCACGCCGCAGCGTTCCACTTCGCCGACGAAGATCACGTGGTCGCCTTCGTCGTATCGGCTGCGGTTGTGGCATTCGAACCACGCGAGCGCGCCGTCGAGCACGGGCATCCCCGAGTTGCCGGCCACATGCGCGATTCCTTCGAAGCGGTCGCCCTTGTAAGTCGAGAAGCGCTTGCACAGGTCCAGTTGCGACGCCGCGAGCACGTTCACCACGTAATGGCTGTTGCCGCGGAACACGGGCGTCGACGCCGATTTGTGCGCGAGGCTCCACAGCACGAGCGGCGGATCGAGCGAAACCGAATTGAACGAGCTGGCGGTGATGCCGATCAACTGACCGGACGGCGCCTGCGTCGTGATCACCGTCACGCCCGTCGCGAACTGGCCGAGCGCCTGCCGGAAGGCGGCCGAGTCGAAATCCGGCGGATTGGCGTGGCTCATCGGGCAGCCATCCGGAACGGGACGGGCGGGCGCGACGCGACACGGGTGTGACGGGCGCGGCGGACGAAAGACGACAAGGCGGTGGAAGGGGAAGGGATGCGCATGGCCCGATTTTAGCGGAATCGGGGCCGCCGGGCCCGGTCGGGCGGTGCAGCGCGACGGCAGGGTGACGTAGCGAACACTGCGGCGCGCGGCCGGCGGCGCCGTTCTGTCGCGTTTTTCAACGATGCGGCCGGTCACGCCGGCGCCGGGTTGCCCGGGCAGGCATCGCGACCCGTGCTATCGCCCCGCCGCCAGCCCGAGCGACAACGCACCGGTCACGATCAGGCTCGACGCCCACACCGCATCGAGATTGAACCAGCTGCGCGACACGAACTTCAGCCCGAGATAGCGGTACACGAGCCACGCGAGTCCGCCGCCGGTGGCGATCATCGCGGCCGCGTGCACGGCCGCGACGACGAGCGCCATGCCGAGATGCGCATCGACGAGCAGCGCGGCCGCGCGATGGCCGGCATCCCGGTCGAGCCCGCAAAGGCCGAGGTAGATCGGCACGAGCATCAGCCCCGCGCCGTGCGCGAGCGCGACCGCGAACGACCACAGGCCGAGCCGCGCCGGCGCAATCCGCGCGAGCGCCCGCGGATGCCGGCGCCGGATCAGCAGCACCGCGCCGAAGCCGATCACGAGTGCGCTCGCGCCGATCCGGATCGCCGACTGCCATGCGAGCAGCGCCGCAAGCAGTCCGAACGGCAGCATCACCGCGAAGACGGCGAGCGTATGACCGAGCGCGAGATAGCCGAGCGCGGCGACGAGCGCGGCGCCGCGGCGCGTCATCAGCGCGTTCGACACCGCGAGCGGCCAGCCCATCGCCGGGTTGAGCCCGTGATAGACGCCGCTCGCGAGCACCGCCGCCCACAACGCGAACGGCGCGTGAAGGCCGGCGCTCAACGCGTGACCGACGGATAGCAGAACGAGTCGGTCGAGCAGTCGCCGCCTTCGAGCCGGATCTGGTGCGCGCGATAGCCGTCGGGGAATTCGACCCAGTAGTCGTCGGCGAGCGTCAGCCCGCCGTCGGGCCCCGCGTGCGCAAGCACCTGCGCGGCCGGCACGCCGTCCGGATAGAACTGGTCGTCCCACGTCGAATAGAGCGAGTTGGTCCAGTACACGCGCCGGCCGTCGCGGCTGATCTCGACCATCTGCGGGCCGCCCGCGAACGTGCGGCCGTTCGAATGCGGCGCACGGCGCGCGATGCCGCCGATGCGTACCGACCCGGCCAGCACCGGATTGTGCGGATCCGACACGTCGTACTGGCGCATCTCGCCCGTGCCCCAGCACGACACGTACAGGAACCGGTCGTCGAGCGACAGGTCGATGTCGGTCACGAGCGGCGGCACCGCGCCGAATCCTTGCAGCAGCGGCGGCAGCTCGTCGGCTGAGGCCGGCTCCGCCGGGATCGTCGCGGTCTTCTTCGCATGGAACTTGCCGCCTTCGCGCCACCAGGTCCAGATCGAACCTTCGAGATTGGTCGTATCGACCACGACGCCGACGAACCCGTACTCGCGCACCGGGTCGTGCGCGGGCCGCACCTCGAGCGCCATCTGGTGCTGCGCGCCGAGATCGATCGTCTGCACGTTGCGTCGCGCGCGCAGGTCCCAGAAATGCAGCCGGTGCCCGTACTTGTTCGCGAGCAGATCCTCGGGGACGATCCCGTTCTCGAATTGCGGCGGCAGCGCCCATTCGCTCGACACCATGTAGTCGCGCGGCAGGTTCCACCAGAAGTCGTAATGCTTGTCCTGCGGGCCGCGGTCGATCTCCCAGCGGCCGAGCACGTCGAAGGTCTCGCAATCCATGATGAAGATGCCGGGCGCGCCGTCGGTGCCGTCCTTGCCCGCGCCGCCGAGCGTGCTCACGTAGATGCCCTCGGGGCCGCAATGCACGGTGTGCGGCCGCGAATAGCCGGTCTTCGCGAAGATCTCGTCGGGCTCGATGATCTTGTGGATGCGCGCCTGCGTCGGATGCGGCTTCGTGTCGATCACGTAGATGCGCGACGAGCGCAGGCCGGGGATGATCAGGAAGCGGCGCTCGAGGAACGCATGGCCGGTGAGCGGCGACAGCGACGACGAGCACGCATTCCAGCCGAAGTGGTGAAACTCGTCGCCGGTGTTCGGCATCGTCACCGTGTGCACGATCTTGCCGTACGTCGGCGAACCGGGCTTCACGTCGATCACGGCGAGCGCGTCGGGTCTGGAAAAATCGGGGCTCAGCAACAACGTATACGCGAATGCTTCGGCCGGCGCCTGCATCGCGAGCTCGGGCGAAGCGTGAAACGTCGGGTCAGGCCGCATGCTCATGGCGATGTCCTCTCGATGATGTCGGATCGTGGACGCACGGCCGTTCGTCGCGGGCGTGCGGACTGCGGTTGCCGCGCGGCGCGCATCACGCCGGCGGAGCGATCGGCAGGCGCAGGCACGCGTCGGCGACGTGCGCGATGCCGTGCACCAGGTAGTGAAAGCGGGAAAAGGCGAAGGGGCTGCCGCGCGGCGTCCACCGTGAAACGGGTACGCGCCATCGCGATGGTGCGCTTGACGTATCGGCGACCGGGCCCGCGGGGCAGGCGATATCCGTTAAGGCGTACATATCGATGTTCCGGCAGATGATGTTGACATCGGGGCAGGCATGCATCGGACGCTGCGCGGGCGTGACGGGTTGGCCGTCGCTTGCGCGTGCCTAAGTGTAGACGAGAAATCCGCGGCGGGTCGCGCGCGACGCCTGGCCGCTCCGCCAGGTACGCGCGCGAGTGAGATACTTGACGCAGTGCCGTTGTCCGCCCGCATCACGGGGCGCGCGACGGCGACGCGAAACGATGGCGCCGGCGCCTGCGTGCCGGCTGCCGTCATCCACGAGGGACTGATTTCATGGGGAACGAGATGCTTGAAACCGCGACGCTGGGAGGCGGGTGTTTCTGGTGCACGGAGGCCGTGTTTCTCGACGTCGACGGCGTGACGGCCGTCCAGTCGGGTTACGCGGGCGGCCATACGCGCAATCCCGGCTATCGCGACATCTGCGAGGGCGACACGGGCCACGCGGAAGTCGTCAACGTGACGTTCGATCCGGCGCGCATCGGTTATCGCGAGATCCTCGAGATCTTCTTCGCGACGCACGATCCGACCCAGTTGAACCGGCAGGGCAACGACGTCGGCACGCAGTACCGGTCGGTCGTGTTCACGCATTCGGATGCGCAGCGCGACACGGCGCTCGACGTGATCCGCGCGCTCGAGCACGAACAGGTGTTCGGACAGCCGATCGTCACGCAGGTCGTGCCACTCGACGGCAACTACTGGCCGGCGGAGGACTATCACCAGAACTATTACGCGCGGAACCCGGGGCAGGGCTATTGCTCGGTCGTGATCGGGCCGAAGCTCGCGAAATTCCGGCAGAAGTTCTCGCACCGGCTGAAGTCGCTGCGCGGCGCATGAGCGTCGGCGGCGGCGACCGGCGTCACGCCGCCTCGTTGCGCCACTGCGCGCACGCGGCGGCGATTTCGCGTGCGAGCGCGATGCACGACAGCGGCGCGGAGCCTTCCGCCTTGTTGTTGATCGTGATGATCACCGGCTGCCCGGCCAGCGCGTAGCGCGCGGCCAGTTCGGCGAGCGCCGAGCGCGTGGCCGGATCCTCGTCGACGAGCTTGTCGAACGGCTCGTATTTCGCCTTCGCCTGCTCGTACTTGAAGCCGCCGTGCAGGCTCCAGCGCACGATCAGCGGGCCCGGCGCGTCGCCGTCGAGCAGCGCGAGCGCGGCGGCCTGGCGCAGCGGGTCGGGCATCCGCGCGTGCAGGCCGACGCAGTAGCGCACGCCGAGCGCGGCCAGCGCACGGATGAAGCGCGGCGTGAGCAGGCTCGCGTCGCGGATCTCGATCGCGTAGCGCGTGCCGTCGGCGTCAGGCGGCAGCGGCGGCAGCGCCGCGAAGAACGCGGCGAGCCGGTCGATCAGCGCGGCCGGTTCCGCGAGCAGTTGATCAGGCAGCGGCGAGAACTGGAACACGAGCACGCCGGCTTTCCGGCCGAGCCCGTCGAGACACGGCTGCACGAATTCGCGGGTCGCGAGCGACGCATCGAGGAAGGTCGGGTTCGGTCCGGACGGCTCGCCGCGCCGGCCGCGGATCACCGCGTCGGTCACCGCGGCCGGCGCCTTCACGACGAAGCGGAAATCGTCGGGTACCTGCTGCGCGTAGCGCAGGTAATCGGCCACCGACAGCGGGCCGTAGAACGACCGGTCGAGGCTGACGCTCCTGAGCAGCGGATGGGCGCCATACGCTTCGAGCCCTTCGCGCGACAGCTTCGTCTGCGCGAAATCGCCGTCGTAGACGATGCCGTTCCAGCCGGGGAAATACCACGACGACGTGCCGAGCCGCACGTTCGGCGGCAG
Source organism: Burkholderia sp. BE12 (assembly GCF_002959955.1). Lineage (NCBI taxonomy): Bacteria > Pseudomonadati > Pseudomonadota > Betaproteobacteria > Burkholderiales > Burkholderiaceae > Burkholderia > Burkholderia sp. BE12. Next base: position 224,449 of record NZ_PREY01000009.1, read on the forward strand.
GCCGGCCGCGGCGTCGGCCACGTCCGCCGGGATCGGCGCGGGAAGCACGCCGCGCTTGCGGCGGCCTTTCTTCGGCGCGGCGGCCGGCGGGGACGGTTCGTCCCACAGCAGCCCGGACGACGGTGCGGGTGCGTCGTCGGCGGCGGGGCGGGAAGTCATGCGGGCGGGCGGCGCCGGTTGCGCGTCGTCCTGCGCGTGCGGCATCACGTGCTCGTCGGGGCTGGCGGGGCGGCCGCCGTCCGCGTGCGACGCGCGTGCGGCGTCCGTCGGCACGCCGAACAGGTCGAATTGTCCGTCGGCGTGCGACTCGTTGGCGTCGTCGTGATGTTGTCGTTCGGGCGGCGCCGTGCGCCGCGTCCTGCCGTCACCCATGCATGCCCAGCGTGAGGCGCCGCCTAGCGCGGCAGCGCGTGTTCGTACATGTAGCGCCGCGACCACGGCAGCGTTTTCGCGCTGCGTCCGGCCTTGCGGCACACGATCTGGAAGATCGACACGTCGTCGTGCTCGAACGCATAAGCGCAGCCGGCAAGATACACGCGCCAGATCCGGAATTTCTCGTCGTCGACGAGCTTTCTCGCTTCTTCGGCTTTCGCTTCGAAGTTTTCCGTCCAGATATCGAGCGTGCGCGCATAGTGCCGGCGCAGGCTTTCGACGTCAACCGCCTCGAGTCCGCCGCGCTGCGCCGCTTCGAGCGCGAGGCTGATGTGCGGCAGCTCGCCGTCCGGGAATACGTAGCGATCGATGAATTCGCCGCCGCCGAGCGCCGTTTCGCCGCTTTCCGCGTCGGTCGACGTGATCCCGTGGTTCATCGCGATGCCGTCGTCGGCGAGCAGGTCATGCACGCGCGAGAAGTAGAGCGGTAGGTTCTTGCGGCCGACGTGCTCGAACATCCCGACGCTCGTGATGCGGTCGAACTGGCCGTCGATCTCGCGGTAATCCTGCAGACGAATCTCGATCTTGTCTTCGAGCCCCGCGGCCTTCACGCGCGCGGTCGCGAGGTCGAACTGGTTCTGCGACAGCGTCACGCCGAGACACGTCGCGCCGAATTTCTGCGCGGCGCGCAGCACGAGCGCGCCCCAGCCGCAGCCGATGTCGAGCAGGCGCTGGCCGGGCTCAAGCCGGATCTTCGTCAGGATGTGGTCGATCTTCTTGATCTGCGCGGTGGCGAGATCCTCGTCGCCGTTCTCGAAGTACGCGCACGAGTACACCATGTTCTCGTCGAGCCACAACCGATAGAACTCGTTCGAGACGTCGTAGTGGTACTGGATCGCCTTCCTGTCGGTGTTCTTCGTGTGATTGAAGTAGCGCTTCACGCGTGCGAGCTTGCTCGCGCTCGTCACGGTGCTGCGCGCGAGCGAGTAGCCGATGTTGATGATGTCCGACAGCTTGCCTTCGATGTCGATCTTGCCCTTCACGTACGCCTCGCCGAGATTGTCGAGGCTCGGTTCGAGCAGCAGCGGCAACGCCGACGCGCTGTTCACCTTGAGCGTGACCTGCGGTGCGCTGAAGGTGCCGAAATCGAGTTGATCGCCGTTCCATAGCACGAGGCGCGCCGGTATGTTCGCTTTCGCCCGTACTTCGTCCGCCCACTGTGCCAGCTTCTTTTCCCAGAACATTTGGATTCTCCGTTTGTTCGTTGAATCGAATACAGCCAAGTATCTTGACCGGCGCCCGCCGCTTGCGAGGCGGGCGCCCGGATGCAACACGAAACACGACCGGCGTGCGCCGGCGCCGCGCTTACGGCGACAGGCGCGAGATCGTCCAGCCCGGCGACGCCGCGGCGTCGCGCGTATAGAGCAGGCGGTCGTGCAGCCGCGACGGGCGCCCCTGCCAGAACTCGATCGAGTCGGGCACGAGGCGGTAGCCGCCCCAGTGCGGCGGGCGCGGCGGGTTGTCGCCGTAGCGTTCGCTGACGGCCCGTTCGCGCGCCTCGAGCGTCGCGCGGCTGTCGATCACGGCGCTTTGCTCCGACGCCCATGCGCCGATGCGCGAGCCGAGCGGGCGCGACGCGAAATAGCGGTCGCTTTCTTCCGCGCTGGTTTTCTCGATCCGGCCTTCGATGCGCACCTGGCGCTCGAGCTCGATCCAGTAGAACAGTAGCGCGGCTTGCGGATGCACGGCGAGATCGTGCCCCTTGCGGCTTTCGTAATTGGTGAAGAAGACGAACCCACGTTCGTCGACGCCCTTGATGAGCACGATCCGGGCCGACGGCCGGCCGTCGGCGCCGACGGTCGCGAGCGTCATCGTGTTCGGCTCGGGCAGCTTGGCGGCGAGCGCCTCCTTGAACCAGCGATCGAACTGGGCGAACGGGTCGGGGGCGGCATCGGCTTCGTCGAGCGAAGCACGCGAATAGTTGATGCGGAGATCGGCGAGAGTCGTCATGTTATGCAAACGCTTCAATCTGGGGCCAGTATAGCGAACGCGCGAGAATCGTGCGTGCACAGTGGCGCGTGCGAGCGGGGAGTTCAGGCAGAATAGAGGGCTGCTCGACTTACGTTTTCCTTGCTGCCATGTCCTCCGCCGACGCTGCCCCGCCCAGTTCTTCTGATCTTACCCCGACCCCGGAAATCCAGCTTGACGTGGATCGCGCGCGGCGTTTCGGCGGCGTCGCGCGCCTGTATGGCGCGCCGGCGGCCGCCGCCTTCGAGCGGGCGCACGTCGCGGTGATCGGGATCGGCGGCGTCGGGTCGTGGGCGGCCGAGGCGCTCGCGCGCAACGCGGTCGGCACGCTCACGCTGATCGATCTCGACAACGTCGCGGAAAGCAATACGAACCGGCAGGTCCATGCGCTCGACGGCAATTACGGCAAGCCGAAGGTCGACGCGATGGCCGAGCGGATCGCGCTGATCGATCCCGCGTGCCGCGTGAACCGGATCGAGGATTTCGTCGAGCCCGACAACTTCGACGCGCTGCTCGGCGGCGGCTTCGACTACGTGATCGATGCGATCGACAGCGTGCGCACGAAGGTCGCGCTGATCGCATGGTGCGTCGCGAAACGGCAGCCGTTGATCGTCGTCGGCGGCGCGGGCGGGCAGCTCGACCCGACGCGCATCCGCATCGACGACCTCGCGCTGACGATCCAGGATCCGCTGCTGTCGAAAGTGCGCGCGCAGTTGCGCAAGCAGCACGGTTTTCCGCGCGGGCCGAAGGCGCGCTTCAAGGTCAGCGCCGTGTATTCGGACGAGCCGCTGATCTATCCGGAAGCGGCGGCCTGCGACATCGAGGACGGCGCCGAGCCGTCCGCGGCCGCGCACGTCGCGGGGCTCAACTGCGCGGGCTTCGGTTCGAGCGTGTGCGTGACCGCGAGCTTCGGTTTCGCGGCTGCCGCGCATGCGCTGCGGGCGATCGCGGCACAGGCGGCCGGCTGAGCCCGCGGTGCGCGGACAGCGAAGGGTGATGGCGCGGCACGGGTAACGTGCCGCGCGCGATACGGCGATACGGCGGGGCCGTCGCGGCCGGGCCGCTTGCGCATCAGTTGAGCGCCATGCTCAGCTTGCGTCGCCATGCGGCGACGAGGTCGGGTTGATCGCCGGCCAGTTCGAACACCGAGATCATCGTGCGGCGGCCGAGGTCGTCGCCGTAGGCGCGATCGCGCGTCACGATTTCCAGTAACTGTTCCAGCGCGCCTTCGTACGCACGCCGCGCGATCAGGCTCTGCGCGAGGTCGAAGCGCGCGTCGAGATCGGCCGGGTTCGCCGCGATGCGCGCTTCGAGCGCGTCGGTCGGAGGCAGGTCGGCCGTGGCTTCGAGCGCGTCGAAACGGGTCTTGATCGCCTGGTAGCGGGGGTCGCCGTTCTGCACGGTTTGCGGCGACAGGCGTTCGGTCTCGGCGCGCGCGGCGTCGACCTCGTTGCGCGCGAGCAGCAGCTCGATCAGGTCGAGGCGCGCGTCGTCGTAGCCGGGGTTCAGCGCGAGCGCCGCTTCGAGGTGCGCGAGCGCCTCGTCGAAGCGCTGTTCGGCCATCGCATACTGCGCGGCGCGGCGCTCGGCTTCCTCGGCCGCCGGCAGCAGCCGGTCGAGGAACGCGCGCAACTGGCCTTCGGGCAGCACGCCGACGAACTGGTCGACCGGGCGCCCGTCGGCGAACGCGATCACGTGCGGAATGCTGCGTGTCTGGAAGTGCGCGGCGAGTTCCTGGTTCTCGTCGACGTTGACCTTCACGAGCTTCCAGCGGCCTGCATAGTCGGCCTCGAGCTTTTCCAGCAGCGGGCCGAGCGTCTTGCAGGGGCCGCACCACGGCGCCCAGAAGTCGACCAGCACGGGCATGTCCAGCGACGCCTCGATGACGTCTTTCTCGAATGTGGCAAGCGTGGTGTCCATGTCGTTCTCTTCCGTTCGAATATCGTCAGGATGGGGGCGGCGCGCCGCTTTTTCAACGCGGCTTCGATTCGGGCAGCGGAATCCACTCGGTTTCGCCCGGCACCTTGCCCATCTCCTGGCGCGTCCAGGCCGCTTTCGCATGCTCGATGGCCTCGCGGCTGCTCGCGACGAAATTCCACTCGATGAAGCGTTCGCCGTCGATCTTGTCGCCGCCGAGCAGCATCGCGCGCGCGCCGCCGCCGCTCGTCAACGTGACCGTCGCGCCCAGCGCGAGCACGGCCATCCGTTCGGCCGGCACCGGCGTGCCGTCGATCGCGAGTTCTCCGTCGACCACGTAGACCGCGCGCTCCTCGTGCGACGCATCGAGTTCGAGCCGGCCGCCTGCCGTGAATTCGGCCGCGACGTACAGCGTGCGCGAGAACGTCGTCACGGGCGAGCGCAGCCCGAACGCGTCGCCGGCAATCACCGTCAGCGTGACGCCGTCTTCGTCGCGCTTGGGCAGCGTATCGGCCGCGTGGTGCTCGAACGACGGCTCGGTCGACTCGTGCGCTTGCGGCAGCGCGACCCAGGTCTGGATCCCGTGCACGGTATGGCCGCTGGCGCGCTGCGCGTCCGGCGTGCGCTCCGAGTGGACGATCCCGCGGCCGGCCGTCATCCAGTTCACGTCGCCCGGCACGATTTCCTGCCGCGAGCCGAGGCTGTCGCGGTGCAGGATCGCGCCGTCGAACAGGTAGGTGACCGTCGCGAGCCCGATGTGCGGATGCGGGCGCACGTCGAGCCCCGTGCCGGCCGGCAGCGCCGCGGGCCCCATGTGATCGAAGAAGATGAACGGGCCGACGAGGCGTGCGGCGAGCGCGGGCAGCGTGCGGCGCACCTGCAGGTTGCCGATGTCGCGCACGTGCGGCTTCAGCAGGGCTTTGATCGAGTCGGTCATGGCGGGTCTCGTGGGAACGGCTGGATTGCCGGTCATTGTACTGGCGGCGCGGCGGCGCGCGTGATGGGGCCCGCGAAACGCGCTCGGCCCGATGCGGCCGCGGCAGGCACGCGTCGTGCGGCGTCCAGCGCGTTGCGCAAGCCGCTGCGCGCGCCGCGGATTCCATGCGCGCCGCACGGGTATCGGGCCGGGCGACGAAACCCGGTAGACTGGCCGGCTTCACAACGACGATTCGACAATCGAAGGGAGACGCCGATGATGGCCCCGAAGGACTTGCTGCTCGCGCTGGTCGTGATCCTGGCGTGGGGCGTGAACTTCGTCGTGATCAAGGTCGGCCTGCACGGCATGCCGCCGATGCTGCTCGGCGCGCTGCGCTTCACGCTCGCGGCCGTGCCCGCGGTATTCTTCGTGCGCCGGCCGCAAATTTCGTGGCGGCTGCTGGTGCTGTACGGCGCGACGATCCAGCTCGGGCAGTTCGTGTTCCTGTTCACCGGCATGTACGTCGGCATGCCGGCCGGCCTCGCATCGCTCGTGCTGCAGTCGCAGGCGTTCTTCACGCTGGTGTTCGCGATGCTGTTCCTCGGCGAGCGGCTGCGCGCGCAGAACCTGATCGGCCTCGCGATCGCCGCGGGCGGGCTCGTCGTGATCGCCGCGCAGGGCGGCCGCGCGATGACGCTCGCGGGCTTCCTGCTGACGATCTGCGCGGCCGCGATGTGGGCCGTCGGCAATATCGTCACGAAGAAGGTCGGGAAGGCGAACCTCGTGTCGCTCGTCGTGTGGGCCAGCCTCGTGCCGCCCGTGCCGTTCTTCCTGCTGTCGCTGTGGTTCGAAGGGCCGCGGCGGATCGCGACCGCGCTCGCCGGGCTGAACGCCGCGTCGATCTTCGCGGTCGTCTATCTCGCGTTCGTCGCGACGCTGCTCGGTTACGGGCTGTGGAGCCGCCTGCTGTCGCGCTACCCGGCCGCGCAGGTCGCGCAGTTCTCGCTGCTGGTGCCGATCGTCGGGCTCGCGTCGTCGGCGCTGCTGCTCGACGAGCATCTGACGCACACGCAGCTGATCGGCGCCGCGCTCGTGATGGGCGGGCTCGCGGTGAACGTGTTCGGCGGGAAACTGCTGAGCCGCTTCGCGGCGTCGTGACGCGCCGGCACGCGCTGCGTGCCGGCGGCAGGGTACGGGTGGCGCTCAGGCCATCCGGTTCTTCGCGAGCGGCGGATTCGCGGCGAAATAACGCTTGATGCCGCGGAAGATCGCGTCGGCCATCTCGTCGCGATAGCTGTCGTCGTTGAGCCGGCGCTCTTCGTCCGGGTTGCTGATGAACGCGGTCTCGACGAGGATCGACGGAATGTCGGGCGCCTTCAGCACCGCGAACCCGGCCTGCTCGACCGAGCCCTTGTGCAGCTTGTTGATCCCGCCCACTTCCTTCAGCACGTAGTTGCCGTAGCGCAGCGAGTCGCGGATCTGCGCGGTCGTCGACATGTCGAACAGCGCGCGGTTCACCGCCGCGTCCGCCGTCTTGATGTTGATGCCGCCGATCAGGTCGGACGAATTCTCCTTGTTCGCCATCCAGCGCGCCGCGGCGCTCGTCGCGCCGTGGTCGGACAGCGCGAACACCGACGAGCCGCGCGCGGACGGCGTCGTGAACGCGTCCGCGTGGATCGACACGAAGAGATCCGCGCCGACGCGGCGCGCTTTCTGCACGCGTACGTTCAGCGGCACGAAGAAATCGGCGTCGCGCGTCATCATCGCGCGCATGTTCGGCGCGGCGTCGATCTTCGCGCGCAGCTTCTTCGCGATGTCGAGCGCGATGTGCTTCTCGTACGTGCCGCCGCCGCCGATCGCACCCGGATCCTCGCCGCCGTGGCCCGGGTCGATCGCGACCGTCAGCAGCCGCACGGTGCCGCCCTTGCCGGATTTCGGCGCGGTGAACTTGTAGGTGTCGCCGTCGTCGTCGTTGTCGTCGCGGCGCGCGATGACGGGCGGCGGCTTGACGGCCGGCTTCGCGGGCGTCGACGGCGTGCCGGCGGCCGGCGGCGCATGCGGCGTGGCCGGCGTGTTCTGCGCGAAACGCTGGAAGAATGCGTCGCTGTTGTCGCCCGCGGCGGGCGGCGGCGTGCCCGGACCGGCCAGCCCGCCCGGTGGCTGCATCTGCTGCGCGCGCGCGGTGTCGTTGAGCGCCTGTTCCTTGCGTTCCGTCTGCGCGATCAGGTCGGACAGCGGGTCGGGCGCGACGGCCGGATACAGGTCGAACACGAGCCGGTACTTGTACGTGCCGACGGGCGGCAGCGTGAACACCTGCGGTTTCACCGAGCCTTTCAGGTCGAACACCATCCGCACGACGTGCGGCTGATACTGGCCGACGCGCACCGACTGGATCTGCGGATCGTTCGGCGTGATCTTCGACACGAGGTCGCGCAGCGCCTGGTCGAGGTCGAGGCCGCTCAGGTCGACGACGAGACGGTCGGGACCCTGCAGCAACTGTTGGCTATTCTGCAGCGGCTGGTCGGATTCGATCGTGACGCGCGTGTAATCGCGCGCGGGCCACACGCGCACGCCGAGCACCGACGACGCGTGCGCGAGCCGCGGCGCGACGAGGCCGAGCACCAGCGTCGACGCCCCCGCGCGCAGAATTTGACGGCGCCGCCAGTTGTGCGTCGCGGTGGCCGCCGATTCGATCGAGCGGAACGGTTTGATCAACATCTTTCGAGACATGCCTTTCCTGAAGCGCTGTACGCCCGGACGGTGAGGGCGCGGCCGTCGCCGTCCACGTCGAGCGAAAAAACCAGATCGGGCACGCCGAGCAGGGCGCCCGCCTGTTGCGGCCATTCGACGAGGCAGATCGCGCTGGAATTGAAATATTCGCGAAAGCCTGCGTCGGACCATTCGGCCGGATCGTTGAATCGATACAGATCGAAGTGATAGACCTCGAGTTCCCCATCGCTGCGTTCGAGCGCGTACGGCTCGACGAGCGTATAGGTCGGGCTGCGCACGCGCCCCGGGTGGCCGAGGCCGCGCAGGATCGCGCGCACGAGCGTCGTCTTGCCCGCGCCGAGATCGCCGATCAGCTGGATCTGCAGCCCGTCGAACGCGTGTGCTCGGACGAGCTCGGTGCGCGCCGCGTCGAGCGCGTGCGCGAAGCGCGTGCCGAAGGCCTCGGTTGCCGCTTCGTCGGCGAGCGCGATCACGCGCTCCGCGAGCGGGGCGGGCAACGTGGCGTGAGGCGGTTGGCTGGACGTGGCTGGCATTCTCGTAAAATAGTGCGATGAACCGACTACCGGAACACGCCGCATCCGACAGGCCTTCGACTCGTGACGAAGGCGCGGCGCCGTGCGCGCTCGACGATGCGGCGTTGACTGCGCTCGCCGCTCGCATCAGGGCGTGGGGGCGCGAATTGGGTTTCGGGGCGATCGGCATCAGCGATACCGATCTCTCGGATGCCGAAGCGGGCCTCGCCGCCTGGCTGGAAGCCGGTTACCACGGCGAAATGGATTATATGGCGAAACATGGGATGAAACGCGCGCGGCCGGCCGAACTTGTGGCCGGTACGCGACGCGTGATCTCCGTGCGGCTCGCCTATTTGCCGGCCCAAACGCTCGCCGACGGTGCGCCCGGTGGCGAGCCCGGCGCGCTCGTCCCGCACGACTGGCGCGCGCGCGAACGGGCGCGGCTCGACGATCCGCAGGCGGCCGTCGTGTCGATCTATGCGCGCGGCCGCGACTATCACAAGGTGCTGCGCAACCGGCTGCAGACGCTCGCGGAGCGCATCGAGCACGAGATCGGCGGGTTCGGCTACCGCGTGTTCACCGATTCGGCGCCCGTGCTCGAAGTCGAGCTCGCGCAGAAGGCCGGCGTCGGCTGGCGCGGCAAGCATACGTTGCTGCTGCAGCGCGATGCCGGCTCGCTGTTCTTCCTCGGCGAAATCTACGTCGACGTTGCGCTGCCGACCGACGCGCACACGTCGCCCGACACCGCGCCCGAGACGCCCGGCGCGCACTGCGGCAGTTGCACGCGCTGCATCGACGCATGCCCGACCGGCGCGATCGTCGAGCCATACCGCGTCGACGCGCGCCGCTGCATCTCGTACCTGACGATCGAATTGAAAGGTAGCATCCCCGAACCGCTGCGGCCGATGATCGGCAATCGCGTGTACGGCTGCGACGACTGCCAGCTCGTGTGCCCGTGGAACAAGTTCGCGCAGGCCGCGCCCGTCGCCGATTTCGACGTGCGGCACGGCCTCGATCGCGCGACGCTCGTCGAGCTGTTCGCGTGGGACGCCGACGCGTTCGATACGCGGATGCAGGGCAGCGCGATCCGGCGCATCGGCTACGAAAGCTGGCTGCGCAATCTCGCGGTCGGGCTCGGCAATGCGCTGCGCGCCGGCGCGGACCGGCTCGCGCCGCCCGCGCGCGACGCGATCGTCGCCGCGCTGCGCGCGCGGGCCGACGATCCGTCGCCGGTCGTGCGCGAGCATGTCGAATGGGCGCTGCGAGCCGCGTGAAGGCGGCGTAAAGTGTCGTCGGCGCGCGGCAGGGCCGCGCGCATTCCTCGGTCAGGAGAAGGCAATGTTCAACGCAGTGATCGACGCGCCGTTCGGCAAGGTCGGCATCCGCACGGATGCCGCGGTGGTGCGCGAGATCGTCTATCTGCCCGAATCGATGAAGTCGGTCGATCCGGATTCGGCGCTCGCGAAGCGCGCGGTCAAGCAGATCGAACGTTATTTCGAGCGCGCGTCCGCACGCTTCGATCTGCCGCTCGCCGACGTCGGCAGCGCATTCCAGCACCGCGTGTGGGACGTGATCAGCGACATCCCGCCCGGTACGGTGCTGACCTACGGCCAGGTCGCGAAGCGGATCGGCAGCGCGCCGCGCGCGGTCGGCCAGGCGTGCGGCGCGAATTACTTTCCGCTCGTGATTCCGTGCCATCGCGTCGTCGCGGCGGGCGGGCTCGGCGGGTTCGCGAACCATGACGACAATGGCTATTACCAGCAAGTGAAGCGCTGGCTGCTGACGCACGAGGGCGTGCCGTACCGATGAGCGAACCACTGATTTCCCCCGAAAACGACGGCGATGCCGTCGCGGCATCGCCCGCGCTGCTCGCGAGCCGCGCGTCGATCGACGTGTTCTGCGATGCGCTGTGGCTCGAACACGGGCTCGCGCGCAACACGCTCGATGCGTACCGGCGCGACCTGGCGCTGTTTTCCCAATGGCTGGCCGCGACGCACGACGCGCCGCTCGACGCGGCCGACGAGGCGATGGTGACGGGCTACATCGCGGCGCGCAGCGACGGCAAGGCGACGTCGTCGAACCGGCGACTGTCCGTGTTCCGCCGCTATTACGGCTGGGCCGTGCGCGAGCATCGCGCAAACGCCGACCCGACGCTGCGGATCACGTCCGCGAAACAGGCGGCCCGGTTCCCGTCGACGCTGTCCGAGGCGCAGGTCGAGGCGCTGCTCGGCGCGCCCGACATCGGCACGCCGCTCGGCCTGCGCGATCGCACGATGCTCGAGCTGATGTATGCGAGCGGGCTGCGCGTGAGCGAGCTCGTCACGCTGAAGACGGTAGAGGTCGGCCTCAACGAAGGCGTCGTGCGCGTGATGGGCAAGGGTTCGAAGGAGCGGCTCGTGCCGTTCGGCGAAGTCGCGCACGGCTGGATCGAACGCTACCTGCGCGATGCGCGGCCGGCGCTGCTCGGCGCGCGCGCGGCCGACGCACTGTTCGTGACCGCACGCGGCGACGGGATGACCCGCCAGCAGTTCTGGAACATCATCAAGCGTCACGCGCAGCAGGCCGACGTGCGCGCGCACCTGTCGCCGCACACGCTGCGGCACGCGTTCGCGACGCACCTGCTGAACCACGGCGCCGACCTGCGCGTCGTGCAGTTGCTGCTCGGCCACAGCGACATCTCGACCACGCAGATCTATACGCACGTCGCGCGCGAACGGCTCAAGACGCTGCACGCGCAGCATCACCCGCGCGGCTGACGCGCGACGCGTGCATGCGGCGCGGCGCGGGCGCCGATGCGGGAGCCGGCGCGCGGCGCCCGCGTCAGACCAGCTCGCGCAGCCGGTGCTTGAGCACCTTGCCGGTCGACGCGGCCGGCAGCGCAGCGAGCACGCGGATATGCGCAGGGCGTTTGTAAGCCGCGAGCCGATCCGCGCACCATGCATGCAATGCCGCCTCGTCCGCCGTCGCGCCCGGCAGCAGCTCGACGAACGCGAGCACTTCCTCGTTGCCTTCGATCGCGCGGCCGATCACGGCCGCCTGCACGACGTCCGGATGCGCGTTCAGCACCTGTTCGACCTCGACCGGATAGACGTTGAAGCCCGAGCGGATGATCAGCTCCTTGCTGCGGCCCGCGATCGTCACCGCGCCGTCCGCCTCCTGCCGCGCGAGATCGCCGGTGCTCAGCCAGCCGTCCGGCGACACGGCGGCGCGCGTCGCGTCCGCGTTGCGGTAGTAGCCGAGCATCACGTTCGGCCCGCGCACGCGGATCTCGCCGACTTCGCCCGGCGGCACGTCGGTGCCGTCCGGCGCGACGATCCGCATGTCGACGCCCGGAATCGGCACGCCGACCGAACTGTCCGTGCGCGGCGCATCGAGCGGCGTCTGCGTGATCGTCGGGCTGCTTTCGGTCATGCCGTAGCCGTTGTGCAGCGGCACGCCGTACAGGCGCTCGACGCGGGCCTTCAGGCTCGCATCGAGCGGCGAGCCGCCCGAATACGCGAAGCGCAGCCGCGGTGCGCGCCAGGCATGGCCGTGCGTATGAAGGTGTTCGAGCAGCTTCGCGTGCATCGCGGGCACGCCCTGGAAGATCGTGACGCCTTCGTCGGCGAGCGCGACGCGGACGGCTTCCGGCGAGAAGCGCGGCGCGAGCCGCAGCGTCGCGCCCGCATACAGGCTGCCCAGGCACACCGACGCGAGGCCGTACACGTGGGACACGGGCAGCACCGTGTAGACGGCGTCGTCGGGCGACACGCGGCGCAGCGTGCTCGACGTCGCCGCGATGAACAGCAGGTTGCGGTGCGACAGCATCACGCCTTTCGGCGTACCGGTCGTGCCCGTCGTGTAGATCAGCGCCGCGCATTGCTCGGCGCCGTCGGCGGCCACCGGTTCGGCGGGCGCGCTCGCATCGACCCGATACGACCACGCGCCGATGTCGACCGGCAGCGCACCGGCGGGCGTGGCGCCGAGCCGCTCGGCATGGGCGCGCGCCTCGGGCGAGACGTCCGTCGTGAACGCGATCAGCTTCGGGCGCGCGTGCGCGGCGATCGCGTCGAGCTCGGCGGCCGACAGCCGCGCGTTCGATACGAGCGCCCAGGCGTCGATGCGGGCGGCCGCGAACAGCAGCACGATCTGCGCGATGCAGTTTTCCGCGACGATCATCACGCGGTCGCCGCCTTGCACGCCGAGGCTCGCCAGCCGCGCTGCCGCCGCGTCGACGGCCCGCGCCAGCTCGCCGTACGACACGCGGCGTGCATCTTCGATCAGTGCCGGATGCGCGGGCGACTGCACGGCCCGATGGGCGGGCACGTCGGCAATGCGACGCGGCAGCGCCGCGAGCAGTGCATCGACGTCGAGCGCTTCGGACGAACGGGGTGGCGAGGACATGGCGTCTCCAGAAGAGGGGCCGGCGGTGGCCGACGATATTGGCGAACGATCGTGCCATGACGGCGCGCGCGCCACAATCGGGCAATCGGGCAATCGGGCAATAGCGCTTCGCGATGTCCGCAACGATGATGAATGCAATCGTCGTCGCGATGGGGCGGGCCACCGGGCGGAAAGACGGGCCGCGAGTATACCGCCGGCGCGGGCCCGCCATTGCGCGCCCGCCGATCGTTCGCCATTGGATCGTTCGCCATTAAAATGCCGCCATGAGCAAATCCAGACACGTGTCCGAAACCCCCGCGACCCAACTGCTGCGCCGTCATGGCGTCGCATTCGGCGAGCATCCGTACGAATACGTCGAGCATGGCGGCACCGGCGAATCGGCGCGCCAGCTCGACGTCGACGAGCACAGCGTCGTGAAGACGCTCGTGATGGAAGACGAACACGCGAAGCCGCTGATCGTGCTGATGCACGGCGACCGCACCGTGTCGACGAAGAATCTCGCGCGGCAGATCGGCGCGAAGCGCGTCGAGCCATGCAAGCCCGAGGTTGCGAACCGCCATTCGGGCTATCTCGTCGGCGGCACGTCGCCGTTCGGCACACGCAAGGCGATGCCCGTCTACGTCGAGGCGACGATCCTCGAATTGCCGACGATCTACGTCAACGGCGGCCGGCGCGGCTACCTCGTCAGCCTCGCGCCGGCGGTGCTCACGTCGCTGCTCGGCGCGCAGCCCGTGCAGTGCGCGAGCGTCGACTGAGGGTTTCACCTTCGTGGCAGTCCGCGCCCGTTCGGTAGAATGGGCGCCGTTTCGGCTTGCCGGCTTGCCGCGCACCGCCGTCCCTTTCCCGATACGTTGAAAAAAGAGTTCCCCGCATGCAGATCCTGCTCGCCGCCCTCGTTGCCTACCTGATCGGTTCGGTGTCGTTCGCCGTCGTCGTCAGCGCCACGATGGGCCTGGCCGACCCGCGTTCGTACGGGTCGAAGAATCCCGGCGCGACCAACGTGCTGCGCAGCGGCAACAAGAAGGCCGCGATCCTGACGCTCGTCGGCGACGCGTTCAAGGGCTGGATCGCCGTCTGGCTCGCCCGGCACTTCGGCCTGCCCGACGTCGCGGTCGCGTGGGTCGCGATCGCCGTGTTCCTCGGCCATCTGTACCCGGTGTTCTTCCGCTTCCAGGGCGGCAAGGGTGTCGCGACCGCGGCCGGCGTGCTGCTCGCCGTGCATCCGGTGCTCGGGCTCGCGACCGCGCTGACCTGGCTGATCGTCGCGTTCTTCTTCCGCTATTCGTCGCTCGCGGCGCTGGTGGCGGCCGTGTTCGCGCCGGTGTTCGACGTGTTCCTGTTCGGCACCGGCCATAACCCGGTCGCATGGGCCGTGCTCGCGATGAGCGTGCTGCTCGTGTGGCGTCACCGCGGCAACATCTCGAAGCTGCTCGCGGGGCAGGAGAGCCGGATCGGCGACAAGAAGAAGGCGGCCGCGGACGGCGGCGCGCAGGACGGCGGCAAAGCCTGAGAAGGCGCGGCGCTTGCCGCGCGCCGGGCGCGCCGCGCATGCGGGGCCCGGCCGGAAGACGCGACTTGGCCGGCGGCCGATCAGTCGCGGAAGTTGTTGAAGTCGAGGGGCGTGTCGGTCACGTCCTTGCGCAGCATCGCGATCGTGCTCTGCAGGTCGTCGCGCTTCGTGCCCGATATGCGCACCGCGTCGCCCTGGATGCTCGCCTGCACCTTGATCTTGCTGTCCTTCACGAGGCGCACGATCTTCTTCGCGAGGTCGCCCGTCACGCCTTTCTTCACGGTGACGATCTGCTTGACCTTGTCGCCGCCGATCTTCTCGACCTTGCCGTAGTCGAGGAAGCGCACGTCGACGTTGCGCTTGGCCAGCTTGCCGATCAGCACGTCCTTGACCTGGCCGAGCTTGAAATCGTCGTCGGCGAACAGCGTCAGCTCGCGTTCCTTCTGCTCGACGCGTGCGTCGGAGCCCTTGAAGTCGAAGCGCGTCGAAATTTCCTTGTTCGACTGCTCGATGGCGTTCTTCACTTCGATCATGTTCGCTTCGGAAACGACGTCGAACGATGGCATGGCATTCTCCCTTGAGATGCGGGCACCCGGCTCGCGCGCGGGCACTCGCTATAATTGCGGACTGTTTGCCATTTTACCGATGCCCCTCCGTTTGCCCAAGGCCGGCCATGCGCCGCCCGGGCCGACGTGACCGCGAATGCCGATGCCTCCTGACGATTCCGCCCTGTCGCTGCTTCCCGACCATCCGCTCGCCGCGCACAACACGTTCGGCATTGCCGCGCGCGCGCGCTTCGCCGCGCGCGTCACGCAGGCGGCCCAGTTCGAGGCGCTGCATCGCGACCCGCGGGTCGCGAACCTGCCGCGGCTCGTGCTCGGCGGCGGCAGCAATATCGTGTTCACGCGCGATTTCGACGGCGTCGTGCTGCTCGACGAGATCGCGGGCCGCCGCGTCGTGCGCGAGGACGGCGAGGCGTGGTACGTCGAGGCCGGCGGCGGCGAGAACTGGCACGCGTTCGTCGCGTGGACGCTCGAGCACGGGATGCCGGGCCTCGAGAATCTCGCGCTGATCCCGGGCACCGTCGGCGCCGCGCCGATCCAGAACATCGGCGCGTACGGCCTCGAGATGAAGGTGTATTTCGATTCGCTGGTCGCGGTCGAGCTGGCGACGGGGCGCCGCGAGCGTTTCGACGCCGCGCGCTGCGCGTTCGGCTATCGCGACAGTTTCTTCAAGCGGGAAGGGCGCGGCCGGTTCGCGATCGTCGCGGTGACGTTCCGGCTGCCGAAGCGATGGGCGCCGCGGCTCGGCTACGCGGACGTCACGCGCGAGCTCGACGCGCGCGGCATCGCGCCCGATGCGGCGACGCCGCGCGACGTGTTCGATGCGGTCGTCGCGATCCGCCGCGCGAAGCTGCCCGATCCGCTGGTGCTCGGCAATGCGGGCAGTTTCTTCAAGAATCCGGTGATCGATGCCGCGCAGTTCGATGCGCTGCGCGCCCGCGCGCCGGATGTCGTGTCGTATCCGCAGCCGGACGGGCACGTGAAGCTCGCGGCCGGCTGGCTGATCGACCGCTGCGGCTGGAAGGGGCGCGCACTCGGGGCGGCGGCCGTGCACGATCGCCAGGCGCTCGTGCTCGTCAATCGCGGCGGCGCGACCGGCGCCGACGTGCTTGCGCTGGCGCGGGCGATCCAGACCGACGTGCGCGCGCGGTTCGGCGTCGAGCTGGAGGCCGAACCGGTCTGCCTGTAACGCCGCGCGCGCCGGTTTTGGCGCATCCAAACGGAAAGCGCCGATCGTCGACCGGCGCTTTTTTTACGCGTGTGCGTTGCGGCGCGTCAGTGCTTGAGGCGGCCGAGCAGCAGGAACTCCATCAGCGCCTTCTGCACGTGCAGGCGGTTTTCCGCTTCGTCCCACACGACGCTCTGCGGGCCGTCGATCACGCCGGCCGTCACCTCCTCGCCGCGGTGCGCGGGCAGGCAATGCATGAAGAGGGCATCCGGATTAGCATGGCCCATCATTTCCTCGTCGACGCACCAGTCGGCGAATGCCTGCTTGCGCGCCTCGTTCTCGGCCTCGAAACCCATGCTCGTCCACACGTCGGTCGTCACGAGATCGGCGCCCTTGCACGCTTCGTTCGGATCGTCGAATACCTCGTAGAACGGCGCGCTGTCGGGCGACACGAGCTTCATGTCGAGCGCATAGCCGGGCGGCGTCGACAGGCGCAGCTTGAAGCCGAGGATCTGCGCGGCTTCGATCCACGTGTACAGCATGTTGTTCGCGTCGCCGACCCACGCGACGGTCTTGCCGGCGATCGGGCCGCGGTGTTCGTAGTACGTGAAGATGTCGGCGAGCACCTGGCAAGGGTGGTAGTCGTTGGTCAGGCCGTTGATCACCGGGACGCGGGAGTTCTGCGCGAAGCGTGTGATCACGTCCTGCTCGAACGTGCGGATCATGATGATGTCGACCATGCGCGAGATGACCTGCGCGGAATCCTCGACGGGTTCGCCGCGGCCGAGTTGCGTATCGCGCGTGCTCATGAAGACGGCGTGGCCGCCGAGCTGGAAGATCCCGGCCTCGAACGACAGGCGCGTGCGCGTCGAGCTCTTCTCGAAGATCATCGCGAGCGTGCGGTCGTGCAGCGGGTGATAGGTCTCGTAGTTCTTGAACTTGCGCTTCAGGATACCCGTGCGTTCGAGCACGTACTCGTAGTCTTCCAGCGAGAAATCCTTGAACTGCAGGTAGTGACGAATGGTTTTGGCGGTCATGAAACGAAATACGGCGGGTCTCACCCGGCAGCGAGGCCGGACGGCGCCGCCGTCGGGTGTGGATAACTCAAAGCAGCATAAAGGATTTTCCGTGCTTTGACGAGCCGTGGCGCGACGCGGAGCGGGATCGTCGCGCGCGACCGGCGGTGCCGGAAAGGGGGCGTCGGGACGACGCGCGATGGCGCGCTGCGGTATAATTCAAAAGTTTTCTCCAGCCCGGCAGGCAAGGCTTTTCGCGCTCTGCCGGACACAAGCCGTGCGCTGCACAAATCCGGTGCAGCCCACCGGCGGCGCGCATCGACGCCCCGTTTTCGGGATATCGATTGGCTCGTGCCGCCGACCCTCCAGCTTTGTGTTCGCGTACCCAGGCGCCGTTGCCTGGGCATCGCCGGGCCGTCACTTGGGTAACCACATGGCTGAAACCCCTCCGACCGAATTTTTCATCCAGGGCATCACGAAAGACGGGAAAAAGTTTCGCCCGAGCGACTGGTCGGAACGTCTGGCCGGTGTGATGGCCTGCTTCGGGCCGGGGGCCAGCGGGCCGAATGCGCGTCTCAAGTATTCGCTGTACGTGCGCCCGACGATGCTCGGCGACCTGAAATGCGTGATCCTCGATTCGCGGTTGCGCGACATCGAACCGATGGCTTTCGATTTCGTGCTGAATTTCGCGAAGGACAACAACCTCGTCGTGACCGAGGCGTGCGAGCTGCCGGACTACAACACGAAGAAGTAAGTCATGCCGACGGGCGAGGGCGCGTGCCGCACCGGCCCGGGCACATGCCGCCACCGCGCGTGATACGCAGGCGACAGGCAACAAAAAAACCCGCGTAAGCGGGTTTTTTTGCGATCGCAGGAAACAGGAGCGCCCGCGCGAGCGGGCGCACCAGATTTACGCTGCTGCCTGCAGGCCCTTGACGGCTGCGGCCAGGCGGCTCTTGCTGCGAGCGGCCTTGTTCTTGTGAACGATCTTCTTGTCGGCGATCGTGTCGATCGTCTTCACGGCAGCCTTGAACAGATCGGCAGCCTTGGCTTGGTCGCCGGCGTCGACAGCCTTGCGAACAGCCTTGATCGCGGTACGGAATTTCGAGCGCAGCGCCGAGTTGTGCGAATTTGCCTTCGCGGCTTGGCGGGCGCGCTTGCGTGCTTGTGCGGAGTTAGCCATGACGGTTCCTTATCCTGTCCTGTTTCCAGAGCTTGGAGCCTAGACGGCCAAGCGCTGCTTTTCGATCCGTCCCCTGAGAGCGATTGCCCAGGGGCGCATAAAAAACGGTGATTTTACCGGAGCCGACACATGGAAACGTCAGGCGCAACGCATGTGGCAAGCCCAGAAACGGCGGATTATAGCAACAAAATCAAGCGCGTGGCAAGTTTGGCGTCATCATGGCATGCCGGGCCGGTGCGGCGGGTGCGCTTTTCGGCATCCGGCCATGCCGGGTCGCGCAACGTCCGTATAATAAGCGCCCCATGAATCTATTCCGAGCCCTGCTGACGGTCAGCGGCTTCACGCTGCTGTCGCGCGTGACCGGACTGGCCCGCGAGACGCTGATCGCCCGTGCGTTCGGCGCCAGTCAATACACCGACGCGTTCTACGTCGCCTTCCGTATCCCGAACCTGCTGCGCCGCCTGTCCGCCGAAGGCGCGTTCTCGCAGGCGTTCGTGCCGATCCTCGCCGAGTTCAAGAACCAGCAGGGGCACGATGCGACGAAGGCGCTCGTCGACGCGATGTCCACCGTGCTCGCGTGGGCGCTGGCCGTGCTGTCGGTCATCGGCATCGCCGGCGCGTCGTGGGTCGTGTTCGCGGTCGCCTCCGGCCTGCACAGCGACGGCCAGGCGTTCCCGCTCGCGGTCACGATGACGCGGATCATGTTCCCGTACATCGTGTTCATTTCGCTGACCACGCTCGCCTCGGGCGTGCTGAACACGTACAAGAGCTTCTCGCTGCCCGCGTTCGCGCCGGTGCTGCTCAACGTCGCGTTCATCGGCGCGGCCGTGTTCGTCGCGCCGCACCTGAAGGTGCCGGTCTACGCGCTCGCGTGGGCCGTCATCGTCGGCGGCGTGCTGCAGTTTCTCGTGCAGCTGCCGGGCCTGAAGAAGATCGACATGGTGCCGCTGATCGGCCTCAACCCGCTGCGCGCGCTGCGTCATCCGGGCGTGAAGCGCGTGCTCGCGAAGATGGTGCCCGCGACGTTCGCGGTGTCCGTCGCGCAATTGTCGCTGATCATCAACACCAACATCGCGTCGCGGCTCGGGCAGGGCGCCGTGTCGTGGATCAATTACGCCGACCGCCTGATGGAATTCCCGACGGCGCTGCTCGGCGTCGCGCTCGGCACGATCCTGCTGCCGAGCCTGTCGAAGGCGCACGTCGACGCCGATTCGCACGAATATTCGGCGCTGCTCGACTGGGGGCTGCGCGTCACGTTCCTGCTCGCGGCGCCGAGCGCGCTCGCGCTGTTTTTCTTCGCGACGCCGCTCACCGCGACGCTGTTCAACTACGGCAAGTTCGACGCGCATACCGTCACGATGGTCGCGCGCGCGCTCGCCACCTACGGGATCGGCCTCGTCGGCATCATCCTGATCAAGATCCTCGCGCCGGGCTTCTATGCGAAGCAGGACATCAAGACGCCCGTGAAGATCGCGATCGGCGTGCTGATCGTCACGCAGCTCTCGAACTACGTGTTCGTGCCGCTGATCGGCCACGCGGGCCTTACGCTGAGCATCGGCGTCGGTGCGTGCCTGAACTCGCTGCTGCTGTTCCTCGGGCTGCGCAAGCGCGGCATTTACCAGCCTTCGCCGGGCTGGCTGCGCTTCTTCGTGCAGCTCGTCGGCGCGGCGCTCGTGCTCGCGGGCCTGATGCACTGGTGCGCGATCAGTTTCGACTGGACCGGGATGCGCGCGCAGCCGCTCGATCGCATTGCGCTGATGGCTGCGTGCCTCGTGCTGTTTGCTGCACTATATTTCGGTATGTTGTGGGTGATGGGCTTCAAATACGCTTACTTCAGAAGGCGCGCCAAGTGACGACCGCAATGACCCGCGTCCTCGACTACTTCAGCACGCTCGTGGCGGACGACGACAGTCTGCCCGTCACGGAAGCGGCGCTGTCGCTGGCGCAGGACGCGTATCCCGACCTCGACCTGCAGGGCACGCTGGCCGAACTCGACATGCTGGCGGCGCGGCTGCGCCGGCGGCTCGCCGACGATACGGACCTCAAGGGCCGTGTCGCCGCGCTGAACGACTTCTTCTTCCGCGAGCTCGGTTTCGCGTGCAATCACAACGATTACTACGACCCCGATAACAGCCACCTGAACGCCGTGCTGAAACGGCGGCGCGGGATCCCGATCTCGCTGTCGGTGCTGTACCTGGAGCTCGCCGAGCAGATCGGCGTGCCGGCGCGCGGCGTCTCGTTCCCCGGCCATTTCCTGCTGCGCGTGACGCTGCCGGACGGCGACCTGATCATCGATCCGACCAACGGCCATTCGCTGTCCGAAGCCGAGATGGTCGAGATGCTCGAGCCGTACGTCGCGCGTGCGGCCG
The DNA here is from genome assembly GCF_002959955.1 of Burkholderia sp. BE12. Classification (NCBI taxonomy): domain Bacteria; kingdom Pseudomonadati; phylum Pseudomonadota; class Betaproteobacteria; order Burkholderiales; family Burkholderiaceae; genus Burkholderia; species Burkholderia sp. BE12. The sequence continues at coordinate 245,116 of NZ_PREY01000009.1, forward strand.
GTGCGGTCGACAGCGCGTTGCGCGCGCTGCTGCAGCCCGCGACGAGCCGCGAGATCATCGCGCGGATGCTGCGCAACCTGAAGACGGTCTATCTGCAGACGGAACGCTGGCAGCGGCTGCTCGCGGTGCAGCAGCGGCTCGTGATCCTGTTGCCCGAGCAGCTCGACGAAGTGCGCGACCGCGGCTTCGCGTATGCGCGGCTCGACTACCTGCGTCCCGCGCTCGAGGATCTCGAGCAGTATCTCGGCGAGCGGCCGGAGGCGGAAGACGCGACCGTCGTCGAGTCGCAGGTCAGCGAATTGCGGCAGCGGATGCAGCGCGACGGCGAGGATTGAGTCGCCCGCGCGCCGGTGCCGGTACACGGAAAGAACGCACGCCCGCATCGCGGGCGTTTTTCTTGCGCGCGTGCCGTTACTTCGACTGCATCCGGACCGCGCCGTCGAGCATCGGATTCTCGACGATCTGGCGCACCCGCATCGCGTATTCGGCCGGCTTGCCGAGCCGCGGCGGGAACGGCACCATCGCGCCGAGCGCGTCCGGGAGCACGCCGAGCAGCATCAGCGTCTCGAACAGGCCGGGCGCGACCGTCATCACGCGGACACGCGCACGGCCGTGCCAATCGCAGCAGGCGAAAAAAAACCGCCCGGAGCGGGCGGCTTGCGGGGGCGCGACGTGCTGCTTACTTCAGTGCGCCAAACGCGCGCTCGCGGATTTCGTCGACGCTGCCGAGGCCCGAGATCTTGCGATACTGCGGCGCCTTCAGGCCGTTTTCCTCGCCGCGCTGCGCCCAGTCGCCGTAGTACGTGATCAGGGGCTTGGTCTGCGCTTCGTACACCTCGAGACGCTTTTTGACGGTTTCTTCCTTGTCGTCGTCGCGCTGGATCAGCGGTTCGCCCGTCACGTCGTCGTGGCCTTCGACCTTCGGCGGGTTGAACTTGACGTGGTACGTGCGCCCCGATGCCGGGTGCGTGCGGCGGCCGCTCATGCGTTCGATGATTTCCGAGAACGGGACGTCGATCTCGAGCACGTAGTCGATCGCGACGCCGGCTTCCTTCATCGCGTCAGCCTGCGCGATCGTGCGCGGGAAGCCGTCGAACAGATAGCCGTTCGCGCAATCGGATTCCTTCAGGCGTTCCTTGACGAGGCCGATGATCAGCGCATCCGGCACGAGCTTGCCGGCGTCCATGTAGCCCTTCGCCTCGACGCCGAGCGGCGTGCCGGCCTTCACGGCCGCGCGCAGCATGTCGCCCGTCGAGATTTGCGGGATGCCGAATTTTTCCTTGATGAAGTTTGCCTGGGTGCCCTTTCCCGCGCCGGGCGCGCCCAACAGGATCAAACGCATGGTGATATCTCCAAGTATGTAGATTCGTGAGGCGAGACATAAAGGCGTCGGCGACGGCGGGCGCGGGGCTTGCCCGGCGCGAGGCGGACCGGTCTGATGCGGCGCGTCGGCCAGGGCGACGCGCGGCTGCCGGCAGGGCCACGGGTGGGGTCAAGCGAGGACGCGCTGGTCGCGGACGGCTCGCACAATCGCCTGATTATGCCACGGGTTATTTTGAGCCCGGCTGAAAAAGGGCCTGCACGCGCGCGAGATCGGCCGGCGTGTCGATGCCGGCTTCGGGCGCGGACTCGGTGATCAGCACCGCGATGCGCTCGCCGTGCCACAGCGCGCGCAGCTGTTCGAGCTGCTCGGCCTGTTCGATCGGCGCCTGCGCGAGCGACGGATAGGTGCGCAGGAAACGCGCGCGATACGCATAGAGGCCGATGTGCCGGTAGACCGGGAAAGCCGGTGCAGGCATGGTCGCGACGTCCGGCCAGTGCGGCTGGTACGCGTCGCGGCTCCACGGAATCGGCGCGCGCGAGAAGTACAGCGCGACGCTCTGCGCGTCGAGCGCGACCTTCACGACGTTCGGGTTGAACACGTCGGCCGCATCGTGGATCGGGTGAGCCGCGGTCGCGATCGCGCACGCCGGATGCGCGGCCAGGTGCGACGCTACGTCGCGCACGAGCACGGGGTCGATCAGCGGCTCGTCGCCCTGTACGTTGACGACGACGGTGTCGTCGCGCCAGCCGAAGGCCGCCGCGACTTCCGCGAGCCGGTCGGTGCCGGACGGATGATCGGCGCGGGTGAGCACCGCTTCGAAGCCGTGATCGCGCGCCGCGTCGAGCACGCTCTGCGCGTCGGAGGCGACGAGCACCTGCTGCGCGCCCGCCTCGCGCGCGCGCTCGGCGACACGCACGACCATCGGCTTGCCGCCGAGATCGGCGAGCGGCTTGTTCGGGAGCCGCGTCGACGCGAGCCGGGCGGGAATGACGGCGATGAAGGGTGGCGGGTGAGTCATCGGGGAGTGCTGGGAAGGACGGGGCGGGCGACGCCGGAAGCCGGTCGCCCGGCGGAGTGCGGCGACCCGGCCGGGGCCGGGCCGTCGGTGTCGAATCGGTGCGCCGGGCGAGCGGCGCGGCGGTTCAGCGGCCGGCCGGGTCGACCGGCGTGCCTTCGACGGTCTGGCGCGCTTCGTCGACGAGCATCACGGGGATGCCGTCGCGGATCGGGTAGGCGAGCTTGTCCGCGTTGCAGATCAGCTCCTGCGCGGCACGGTCGTAGTGGAGCGGGCCTTTGCAGATAGGGCACACAATGATTTCAAGCAGGCGAGCGTCCACGGAGTTTCTCCACAACGAGGGCAATGAGGCGAGGGTCGAGCGCGGCTTCGACGGGGACAACCCACAGTCGGGCGTCGCGCCAGGAAGCGCCCAATTTTACTGCATCCTTCTCGGTGATCAGGATCGCATCGACGGCATCGTCGACGAACGGATTGTCGGCGAACGCGTAATGGTCGGGCAGCGCGCGGGTCGCCGGCGCGAGGCCGGCCGCGCGCAGCGTCGCGAAGAAGCGTTCCGGCGCGCCGATGCCGGCCGCGGCGAGCACACGTTCGTTCGCGAATTGCGACAGCGGGCGGCGCAGCGCGGGCTGATCGAGATGCCACGCGGCGCCCGGCGTCAGCGCGAGCGCATAGGTGTCGGGCCACGGCGGCAGCGCGCCGCTGTACGGATCGTTGACGAGCGTGGCGTCGCGGTGCCGCGACAGCGGCTCGCGCAGCGGGCCGGCCGGCAGCAGGAAGCCGTTGCCGCCGAGCCGGTGGTCGAATACGACGAGTTCGACGGTACGCGCGAGACGGTAATGCTGCAGGCCGTCGTCGCTGACGATCACGTCGACGTCCGGATGGGCGGCGCGTAGCGCCTGCGCGGTCGCGACGCGGTCCGGGCACACCCACACGGGCGCGCCGGTGCGGCGCGCGATCAGCAGCGGTTCGTCGCCGGCCGCGTCCGCCCGCGACGCCGGCGTGACGGCGGTCGGCGCCTTCACGTTCGCGCCATAGCCGCGCGACACGACGCCGGGCGTGAAGCCGGCCGCGCGCAGCGCGTCGACGAGCGCGATCACGGTCGGCGTCTTGCCGGTGCCGCCCACGGTCACGTTGCCGACCACGACCACCGGCACGCCGACGTCGACCGGCTGCTTCCAGCCTTGCGCGTAAGCGGTGCGGCGCAGCGCCGCGCACAGGCCGAACACGCATGCGAACGGCGTGAGCGCCCACGCGAGCGCGCCGCGCCGCTGCCATTCGCGTGTCAGGCGCGCTTCGAGTCGCGCGAGCGGGCCGCCGGGCGCGCTCATCGGGCCGGGCGCGGCGCGTGGTGCGCCGCGGCGAGGGACGGATTCGTCAAGGCGGATTCTCCGTTGGGCGGCGCATGCCGCAGGGTCCGTGGAAGGCGGCACTCTAGCGCGCCGCACGCCGGCGCGGCAAGCGCGACCGGCCGCCGCCGCTCGCGGGGCCGGATCGGGGCGGCCTGTGGATAACTCTGTGAAAAACTCCCCGGTCGATTGCCTCAAACGCCCGCCCGGCGGGCATCGAATCGGATGAGAATCGTTTCGAAAGGTTTAAAAAATTATAAAAATCAATGCGTTACGGAGAATTGTCTGGTGTTTTTTGCGGTTTCGGACCGTTTTACGCGGACGAATGTCAGCATGTGGACACCTTTGCGTGCGCGGCGGCGAATGCGGCGGCGCTGGACGCGGCTCGCGTGTCGGACTATCGTGACGCCGCCAGCATTCATCCGACCGCCCATGCTTTCCGATTCCCCTTTTTCCGCACCCGGCGCCACGCGCGGCGGCGACGAAGTGATTCCCGTTTCGGCGCTCAATCGTGCGATTTCGACGATGCTCGAGCGTTCGTTCCCGCTGCTGTGGATTTCCGGCGAAGTGTCGAATTTCACGCGCGCCGCGAGCGGCCACTGGTATTTCTCGATCAAGGACCAGCAGGCGCAGATGCGCTGCGTGATGTTCCGCGGTCGCGCGCAATACGCCGAATTCACGCCGCGCGAAGGCGACCGCATCGAGGTGCGCGCGGTCGTCACGATGTACGAGCCGCGCGGCGAAGTGCAGCTCAACGTCGAAGCCGTGCGGCGCACCGGGCAGGGGCGCCTGTACGAGGCGTTCCTGCGGCTGAAGGCGCAGCTCGAAGGCGAGGGCCTGTTCGCCGCCGAGCGCAAGCGGCCGTTGCCGGCCCACCCGCGCGCGATCGGCATCGTCACGTCGCTGCAGGCCGCCGCGCTGCGCGACGTGCTGACCACGCTCGCCCGGCGCGCGCCGCACATTCCCGTGATCGTCTATCCGGCCCCCGTGCAGGGCGCCGGTTCCGCCGAAAAGCTCGTCGCGGCCGTCGCGACCGCAAATGCGCGGCGCGAGGTCGACGTGCTGCTGGTCTGTCGCGGCGGCGGCTCGATCGAGGATTTGTGGTCGTTCAACGACGAGGCGCTGGCGCGCGCGATCGCGGCGAGCGAACTGCCGGTCGTCAGCGGCGTCGGGCACGAAACCGACTTCACGATCGCGGATTTCGCGGCCGACCTGCGCGCGCCGACGCCGACGGGCGCGGCCGAACTCGCGAGCCCGCAGCGCGCGCTGCTGCTGCGCGAGGTCGACGACCGCCAGCGGGCGCTCGCGCGCTGCATGGCGCGCCGGCTCGAACAGCGTGCGCAGCAGCTCGACTGGCTCGCACGCCGGCTCGTGAGCCCGACCGAGCGGCTGCAGCGGCAGCGCACGCACGTCGAGCAGCTCGCGGTGCGGCTGGCGTCGGCGGCGTCGCGGCCGGTGCGCGATGCACGAGCCCGTTTCGCGCTCGCGCAGCTGCGCTGGCAGCGCGCGCGGCCCGATCCGTCACAGGCGCGCCACGTGCTCGCGGGGCTGTCGCAACGTCTCGCGAGCGCATTGGAGCGCCGTCATGAACGCGACACGGCACGTGTGTCAGCCTGTGCGGCACGGCTCGAGGTGCTGAGCCCGCAGCGCACGCTCGAGCGCGGCTATGCGGCGCTGATCGATGCGCAGACGGGCCGCGCGGTGCGCGCGCCGAACGCGCTGAAGCCGCAGCGGCGCCTGACCGTGCATCTCGCCGAAGGCTCGGCCGACGTGTCGCTCGCCGACGTGCAGCCGCGGCTGACCGATACGATCTGACGTAAGCGGCGCGAGCGACACGCGAGGAACGTCGCCACGCGTGCAGCGCGGCCGGGCACGAATGCTGCGCATCGTCGGGTTCGTCCTGCCGGACGTTGCGCCAGCATCGCTTTTCCGCATACCGCGGATAAATGGCCCGTGAGTTTGCGGGGTTATTCGTCCTCGCCTACAATCGGACGCTCGGCAGCATTCAACACAAGCCCCCCTACATACTCAACGAAGGAATCGCCATGGCTCATACGCTCCCGCCGCTCCCGTACGCCGAAGACGCACTCGCGCCGACCATCTCGGCCGAGACGATCCAGTACCACTACGGCAAGCACCATCAGGCTTATGTGACGAACCTGAACAATCTGATCCCGGGCACGGAATTCGAAAACCTGCCGCTGGAAGAGATCGTGAAGAAGTCGTCGGGCGGCATCTTCAACAACGCCGCGCAAATCTGGAACCACACGTTCTTCTGGAACAGCCTGTCGCCGAACGGCGGCGGCGCACCGACGGGCGCGCTGGGCGATGCGATCAACGCGAAGTGGGGTTCGTACGACGCATTCAAGGAAGCGTTCACGAAGGCCGCGGTCGGCACGTTCGGTTCGGGCTGGGCATGGCTCGTGAAGAAGGCCGACGGTTCGCTCGACATCGTGTCGACGAGCAACGCCGCCACGCCGCTGACGACCGCCGACAAGGCACTGCTGACGATCGACGTGTGGGAACACGCGTACTACATCGACTACCGCAACGCACGTCCGAAGTTCGTCGAAGCGTTCTGGAACATCGTGAACTGGGACTTCGCAGCGAAGAACTTCGCGTAAGTCCGGCGCCTGCGCGCCGCCACGGCGCGCGCGGCATCGAAAAAAGCCCTCGTTTCCGAGGGCTTTTTGTTTTTGCGCGGCCCGAACGTGCCGCGTTCGCCGGTTCAGCCCACCATGCCGAACAGCCAGCCGAGCGCCGCGCTCGCGATCACGACTGCCCACGGCGGCACGCGCCAGAACACCAGCGCGACGAAGGCGACCAGTGCGGCGGCCAGGTCGCGCGGCGCGACGATCGTGTCGGTCCAGACCGGGTGATAGAGCGCGGCGAGCAGCAGCCCGACGACGGCCGCATTCACGCCGGCGAGCGCGGCCTGCATCCGCGTGCTGCGGCGCAGGCGTTCCCAGAACGGTGCGGTGCCGGCGATGAGCAGGAACGACGGCGCGAAGATCGACACGAGTGCGATCGTGCCGCCGAGCCAGCCGTTCGGCGCATCGCGCAGCGACGCTCCGAGGAAGGCGGAGAACGTGAACAGCGGCCCCGGTACGGCCTGCGCGACCCCATACCCGGCGAGAAACGCCGAATCGCCGACCCAGCCGGGTGCGACCACCGCCGCCTGCAGCAGCGGCAGCACCACATGGCCGCCGCCGAACACGAGCGCACCGGTGCGGAAGAACGCATCGACGACGGCGAGCGTATCGGAGCGCAGTGCGTGGGCCGCGAACGGCACGGCGACGAGCAGCGCCGCGAACACCGCGAGCCACAGCACGCCTGCCCGCGGCGACACGTGCAGCGGCAACGGTTCATGCGCGTCGCGCGCCGGTTGCGGCAGCAGCACGAGACCGGCCGCTGCGGCCACGACGATCACCGCGACCTGCGTCCAGGCGGCCGGCGCGAGCAGCGCGACGCACGCGGCCGCGGCCATCAGCGTGACGCGCCGCGCATCCGGGCACAGCGTGCGCGCCATGCCCCACACGGCCTGCGCGATCACCGCGACCGACACGATGCGCAGCCCGTGCAGTGCGCCGGCTTCGATCGGCGCGCCCGTAGCATGCACGCCGAGTGCGAACAGCATCATCAGCAGCGCCGACGGCAGCGTGAAACCGAGCCACGCGGCGAACATGCCGGCATAGCCGGCACGCGCGAGACCGATCGCCATCCCGACCTGGCTGCTCGCCGGCCCCGGCAGGAACTGGCACAGCCCGACGAGATCCGCATAAGTGCGCTCGGTGAGCCAGCCGCGCCGCGTGACGAATTCCGCGCGAAAGTAGCCGAGATGCGCGACCGGCCCCCCGAACGACGTCAGGCCGAGCCGCAGGAACGCGATGAATACGGGCCACGGGTGACGGGCGGGGGCGGGG